>SLDG01000275.1 GCA_007125355.1 Balneolales bacterium
CCATCCCAGATGGATACGAAGTGTTTGAAGCTCCGGTGGTAACTCCCGGCTTTATTGATGCCCGCTCGGTGGTAGGATTATCCGGAATTTTTAATGTCCCGCACGATCAGGATCAACTTGATCGATCAGCACCATTTCAGCCTGAATTGCGGGCAATTGACGCGTATAACGCACGCGAAGACCTCGTTGTTTGGCTTCGGAATCTTGGTGTAACAACCGTTCATACCGGTCATGCTCCGGGCGCACTCGCCAGCGGGCAAACGATGATAGCCAAAACCTGGGGACGCACCATAGACGAAGCGCTCGTGGATTCTGTTACCATGGTGGCATTTGCACTCGGACCAACCGTAAGCAGCAATTTCAGCAATAATCCCGGTACAAGGTCAAGGGCGATGGCAATGCTGCGTGCTGAATTCATTCGTGCACAGGACTACAAAAAACGCCTGGAAAGTGACAATCCCCCCTCCCGTGATCTCCGTATGGAAACTATGGTACAGATTTTGAAACGTGAAATCAGAGTAATGATTATGGCTAACCGAGTCACAGAAATCATGTCGGCTTTAAGATTACAGCGTGAATTCGGATTCGACATGGTGCTTGAAGGCGCGGCGGAAGCGTATTTAGTCTTAGATGAAATCAAAGCATCCGGTGTGCCGGTAATTATCCATCCAACCATGGTGCGTACGAGAGGTGAAACCACAAACGCGGCTTTTACGACTGCGGCAAAACTGCATGAAGCTGGAATTCCCTTCGTGTTTCAAAGTGGATTTGAATCGTATGTTCCAAAAACCAGAGTGGTACATTTCGAAGCGGGTATCGCGGTAGCAAACGGCTTGCCGCGCATAGAGGGACTCAGAGCACTGACCATAAATGCCGCCAAATTCCTGGGGATTGATGATCGAACCGGCTCCCTCGAACGGGGCAAGGACGCCGACATCGTTTTATGGGAAGGCGACCCGTTTGAGTACGTCAACCGTGTCTGTACTGTTTTTATAAATGGTGAACTCGCGAGTAATAGTTGCAGGTAGGTTTTGAGTCTCCAGGTAGAAGCTACTAACCCCACAAAGCAAATTAGATTTATTCATTTGCTTTGATTTTATTACTTTTAAGTACAAAAATTAATGAATATGAATTGATAGCAGAATACGTGCAGGTATGACAGAAACATCGGCTTTTCAACAAGCAAATAAAAGAATCGCGGCTATTGACCTTGGTACAAACTCTTTTCACGCCGTAATTGTAGACATTCACCCGGATGGCTCTTATACGGCTATTGATTCTCTAAAAGAAATGATTTGTCTCGGCAAAAGAGGGGTCGGGAAAAAACTGTCTGATCATGAAATGCAATTGGGTTTGGAAGCCCTGCGCAAAATAAAGAGGCTTTGTGACCATCAGGCGGTGGAAAAAATTATAGCGTATGCCACTTCCGCTATCCGTGAAGCAAAAAACGGAGGTGATTTCATTCAGATGGTTATTGATGAATTACAGATAAAAATCAGAGCAATTCCGGGTACAAAAGAAGCCGAACTGATCGGTTATGCCATTCAGCACGGCATGGCGCTGAGCGAGAAACCTGTTTTAGCAATAGATATTGGTGGAGGAAGCACAGAATTTGTGATTTTGAACAAGCAGGAGATAATCTTCAAAGAGAGTACTAAGCTTGGTGTTTCCAGAATGGCGGCTGATTTTGTCAAAAATGATCCGGTAAAGCCCTCCGAAATAAAGGCCATGACAGAGTTCTATAAGAAGAAACTGGAGAAAATTGCTGCTGCAGTTGCCAATTATAATCCACGTGTTATTGTTGGTTCTTCGGGAACTATGCAGAACATTGCTTCTATGATAGCAGCCTCAAAAGGGGTGAGTACCAGTATCACCCTGAATGAATTTGAATACAGCACGGATGAATTCAAGCGTTTTTATGATCTTTTTATCACGTTTAATCAAAAAACCAGAAAGAAAACAACAGGACTTGATACAAAGCGTGTAGATTTTATTGTACCGGGGATGGTTTTGGTGAATGTGGTTCTGAATATGTTCAAGATTAAGCGCATCAATACATCTGTTCAGGCGATGCGCGAGGGTATTATTCTTGAATACATTCAAAAGGATTTAAAAGCCCTTAAAATGTTGGTGAAGTATCCTGAAACCAGAGAGCGTACCATTTTTGAACTGGTAAAAAAATACCGCTGGCACGAGAAACATTCCACTCAAGTTGCCCGGCTTGCTGTAAAGTTGTTCGATGAAACACAGGATATTCATGAACTTGGGAATAAAGAGAGAGAGCTGCTGAGATACGCATCTTTGGTGCATGATATTGGGTATCATATATCCCAGAGAAAGCATCATAAACATTCGCTTTACATAATTCTGAATTCCAATCTTAAAGGGTTTACACAGGAAGAAATCGAAATCATTGCCCACGTTGCCCGATACCATCGCAGAAGTATTCCCAAAGCAGGGAGCCATGAGTTATATAGTAAGTTGACGGAATACCAACAGGAAACTATCAGAAAATTAGCCGGATTTCTGCGTGTGGCAGATGGCCTTGACCGAAGCCATTACCAAAACGTGCACAAATTAGAGGTTGAAAAAGGCAAAAAGTTGAAGATTAAACTTACGACAATAGCTGACCCGGAACTGGAAATTTGGGGAGCCATGCGCAAACGGGAGCTGTTGGAAGAGCTGTTGAAAATGCCGGTAGAGGTAGAATCTGTAAATTTCAAAAACGGTACAAAATAAGGCTATTCATCCATCCAGCGGGGACGCCTTTTTTCGATAAATGCTTTAAAGCCCTCAAATCCCCATTTCCCTTCAAATATTTTCCTTTGATAATTGGCCTCTCTCTTCAGCGCCTGCTCAAATGAACCTTCCGAGGCTTCGTTGATGGCTTTTTTCCCATAAATCAGGGCATCTGGAGATTGTTTTGATAAATTACTTGAGAAATTCAGCACGTCTTCCATAAACGTATCTAACTGGTAGACCCGGTTCACCAATCCCCATTCAAGAGCTTTTTCAGCGTTTACAGATTCACCGGTAAACGTCATTTCTTTAGCGCGACCCTGTCCGATAAGCCTTTGAAGCGACCATGTTCCTCCCCCATCGGGTATTAATCCCACTTTTACAAATAATTCAGAGAAAACCGCGGCTTCTGAAGCAAGCCTGAGGTCACAAGCAAGAGCTAAATCAAATCCAATTCCTGCGGCACTTCCGTCCACAGCTGCGATGACCGGCCATTTTATTTCTTTTATGGCCCGCATAGTTGGCCCGTATGAATCTGCCAAAACATTAAACGCGTATTCGGGTGATATCTTTGCCTCCATCGCCGATTTTATATCAGCCCCGCTGCAAAAAGAGCCATTTTCGCCGGTAATGACAACAACCCGGGTGTTATCTTTTTCAGAAGTCAACAAATGCTCTCTGATGCCATTCATCGTAACAACATCTACAGCATTTTTTACATCTGGCCTGTTAATGCTGATGACTTTAACCCTATCTACTTGTGTTACTTTTAATGAATCGGACATTGAGAGATTACATTAATGCAATTTTTTTCTGAACCATCCTCAAAGATAGTTTATAGGATGAATGCTAACAAGTTATTTCTTAATCTTATCTGATAAATCCGGTGAAGGATTTTTCCAGTCGACCTTGGAAAAAAGAATATACAAGCCAATTAAAATCAGCGGGATACTCAGTAGCTGACCCATCCCCACAAACCAGTTCACCGCAAAATCGGCTTGTTCTACTTTAGAATATTCAACTATAAAGCGGCCTGTAAATAAAATGACCATAAATAATCCCAATAACGCCCCGCTTGGCGGCCTGTGCTTCCAAAATTTATACACTGACCAAAGTACAATGAACAGAATCAACCCGTTAAAAGCCTCATAAAGCATAGAAGGATGACGGGGGATGAGCTGCTCTGTGGCGGTGTGCAGGTCGAGTGCATTCGGGAATGCCACGCCCCACGGTAAATCGGTGGGATGCCCATAAATTTCTGAATTGATGAAATTTCCAACGCGTACAAAAACGCCACCTATAGCAAACGGAATCGTCATTCTGTCGAGTACCCAAACATAGGTAATGTGCGGCCTTTTTCTCACGTAGAGCCACATAGCAAGAATGTTTCCAATAAAAGCTCCATGGCTTGCCAATCCCCCTTTCCAAATCATGGGGATTTCTATGGGATTCATCAGGTAATATCCCGGATTATAAAAAAGAACTTCACCAAGCCGGGCACCGGCAATCGTACCGACAAAAATATAGATGAGCAACGCGTCGGCATCACTTTGGGGGAAGCCCGCATGTTTATACATCATCGAGCCGAGGGCGTAACCGAGCAAAAATGTAGAGGCAAATAATATCCCGTACCAATGCGCGGTAATAGGGCCAAATGTTTCAAATCCTGGCGATGGTATTAAAGCAAAAATAAGCTGTCCGCCTATAAAAGCACCGACTGCAAGTAAAAGCAGCTGCCAACCCGGAGGCTGAATTTCAGGTTCTTTTTTTCGTTTGCTTCTTTTTTTGTCAGCATCTGGATTTAGTCTTTTCCTGAGAAATGAAAATCCCGCCAGATAAATTGCAACTGCCAGCAAAAGGCCGAAAATACTTACCTCAAAGGGTAAATTGTAAGGGCCGAGTTCAAATGCTACGCGGCTTCCCTGCCATACAAAGTGAGATTCACTCATTTCAAAAACTTCTCTGTTGTTAGATTAATTTATTTAGCTTTTTTCCACACAGTGCCATTCGGGCCGTCTTCGAGGGCGACCCCGAGTTCATTTAGTTTATCGCGAATCAAGTCAGCTTGCTGCCAGTTTTTAGATGCACGGGCATCTTTGCGTAATTCAATGATTAATTCCATCAGTCCTGGCGTAAGTTCACTTTTATTTTCAGATGCATCGCTCTTTGGCCAAACACCGAGAACATCATCAAGTATGGATTTCAGGTAAGCATATACATCCTCTATATTCTCCGGTGTCTCACCACTCGAAATGGAAGCTTTAAGGGATTTTACGGCTTTAAAGCACACTGCAAGTGCTTGTGCAGTATTGAAATCGTCGTTCATGCACGATTCAACCTCCCCCTTTAAAGCACTCAAATCATAAGCCGCACCGCCTGAACTTCTTTCAGTACTCGCTTTTTCGATTTCAGATAGCATACCGGCAAGATTTTTCAGCCCGTTTTCTGCGGCTTCGAGGGCTTCTTCGCTAAAATCTGTGGTGCTTCTGTAATGGCTTTGCAGCAGGAAAAACCGAATCACAAGCGGATCCCATTTTCTGCTAAGTAATTTGTGGCTTCCTTCATAGAATTGTCTGAGTGAAATCGCGTTACCAAGTGATTTTCCCATTTTTTGCCCGTTCAGCGTTACCATATTGTTGTGCATCCAATAACGAACAAACGGGTGGTCGCCGCCATGCGCGCATTCACTTTGTGCAATTTCACACTCGTGATGCGGAAACTGATTTTCGATGCCACCGCCGTGTATGTCAAAAGACTTTCCAAGATATTTGGTACTCATCGCCGAGCACTCTATATGCCAGCCGGGATATCCAACGCCCCAAGGCGAAGCCCATTTCATGATGTGGGATTCATCTGCTTTTTTCCAAA
>SLDG01000354.1 GCA_007125355.1 Balneolales bacterium
ATAAATATATTAAAAAATATTTATATAAAAAACTAAATATTCTGATTTAATTCTAAATTCAATAAAGCATATTAGAGAGTATTTAGTAAAAATAAACCTAAGAATTGTTTTGTGATTGATGATATTCCGAGTCTTCAGCCTTGCCTTATAATTAATAAAAATTAATTAAACTGTTCTGTATAAAGTTTTGGCGTGCATCGGGATATCCGATATTGAGGTGGGGGGATTGAATTTTTATTTTAGGCGTATTAATTCAAAAATAGGCCTGTAGGATAATTCACTAACCTAAGATTTTACTTGCTATAGCTTCTAATACGTCAGGGTCGTTAATGAGCCTGCCAATTTCTGTATTGTTTGCGCTTTCCGGTGAGTTTTGCAAAGCTAACTCATACTCAGTAAGTTTAGATTTAAACGACTTGAGCTTATCGAATGATTGTTGCTCTAATTTGCTTAATTCAATTTTAGCAAAAAGAGATTCATTTTTCAGTTTACTTTGCTCCTGCAGAGAAACTTTATCAGTATGCACACTGTCGTTTCTGGCAATAGTTACATCCTCTGAACTTTTTTTAGCCTGCTCAGAAGATTTAGCTTCACCAAGTTGTGATGGCAAATTTGATGATATGTTTTTGATTTCCATGCTCATAGTATTATAATATATCAATTATTCTGCTTAACTAAAAAAAGTATACGATTCTTCAGCTTTACGCTGTTTCTTCGCAGTATTGAGGTCACTTCTATTACGATTAAGAACCCTTGAGATTACTTCTTTTATGTTTTCGTTGATCTCTAAAAACTCATCCAAATGAGTTTTTAGCAATGCGTTCGTCTTATCGGCAATTTTCGGATTTTTCTTAAATTTTAATTCTTCACCAAAAGAATCTATCATTACCTGCCTCTTACTCATCATATTCTGAATATCTGCGAAAGACGGTTCTTCCTTATGCAGTTCTGATAGAATTTCTTTGCTTAATGAATTTATATTAAGTACTTCTTTTACCAGGTTATCCATTACATCAATAATTTATTTAGAATCCCAGAGCATTTCTGAAAGCCATTATTTGTGAAAATTGGGCATCACCTTGCTCTATGATAGCCTGCAATTGGTTGAATCTGTCGCGTTGTTCTTGCTCATAACGTTCCAGAAACCGGTCTTGAGCAGCAATTCTTGTATCTAACCTGCTAATGCGCTGTTCAAAGCCACTTTCAATTGTAGGAATAATCCCTGAGCCTCTTTTTACATAGGCTTCAGCCTCTGCCTTCATCTGCGAAATCGAGGAATTTTCGTCTTTAAAAAGCCTCTCTACTTCATCAGGCCTTTCCGAGAGCATTTCTGTTAGTAAGGTATCGTCATCTATAAACATAGTACCGTCTTGCTTAAAGCTGATACCAATATCTGTAAGTCGTGCCAATTCACCCTCTTGGGCATCTCCAATTGGCAGAAGTCCTGTTTGTCTTAAGCTAATTGTTAAATTCCGGATGGCGCGCACATCCTGCAATGCACCACGCCTGTTATTTTCAGTGTCTAAAAATGTGCGATCACGAATGGTTTTGTTCATTTCGTTAAACGCAGAAATAAAACCGGTTACATTAGATTTTGCCTTATTAATGTCTCTGTTAATACTTAATGTTTCGAGCTCTCCTGTTGCTTTATGTAAAGTAAAAGATAAACCCTCAACGGCATCCGTTACGATATTTTGGCTGCGTTCAAAGTTCACCCCATCAATTGTAAATTGGGCATTTAATTCCTCTTCCGGAGTAGCCCTGTTAAAGTTCTCCATAATCTGGAACAGCACACCGCTTGCATTGTCAAACTGCACACGGTTATCAAAACCAGATTCTAAACTTTGAATGGAAAACTGTACATCATCCCCACTTACATTAAACCTGCTGGCTCTTACTTCATCATCAAAAGCTTCATTAATTTTTTCTGCAAAACTGGCCAATAACTCGCTATTCGTTTTCTGTTGAACTACATTGTCATCATCTTCGTAGGTTGTTTCAATGGTAATAGTTTCTGTTCTGTCGCCAATAGTAATATCAATTGAACCACTGCCGAAGCCGGCTAAATTGGTATCTTTTCCATCCATTATATCAGATAATACAATGTCGTTGGTTGCCAGTCTGTTTACAGTAATATTGTATGTAGATGGTTTTTTAATTCCATCGGAAGACTGTATGGAAACAACACTGCGGTCTGAGGATGTGTTGGAGAGTGGCTTAAAAGAATTATTCGTAGGGCTTTGCAGCTCAGTAATATTACTTACAAATTTAGAAATTGCAGAGCTGACCTCCCCTAAAGCGGTTTTTTTCTCGTTTTGAACGCTCTTTTGAGATTGTAACTGCAACTTTGTACGGCTTTCAATTTGTACAAGTTGCTGAACAAACCGCTCATAAGGATTTGATTGCGTGAATATGTTACCAATCGTACTCATTTATAGCTTACTAAGAATGAATGTATAAACGTTGCGTTCAATTAAACTTTAACTGCTGCTTTGTTAGCAACATCACTCCATGATGCTCTAATAGGCTCAAGCAATTCTCTTATTTCCTCAAACTCTCTTTTTCTTGCAAGTTCTCGGCAATATTGATACAAGGCAAAAAGTTGCTCTGCAGGTTCATGCTCGAAATTAAGCCCATGCATAAGCGTAGTAAGAATTTCCTTTACCTTCTTTTCATCTTCCCTGTAGGTTGCTTGAATTACCAAATCATATAGCTTAACAACTAACTGAAGTGGTGAAGCATGTTTTACTGATTGTGTTTGATAAGTAAGTTCTGGATTTCTCATCATGTATTTAGTTTAACTGTTTACCAGGATTATCTTTCTTATCGGCTGTTTTTAAGAAAAAATAAGCCCATAGAGATTATAATTTATTAATTCTATTATAGCCCGGATTGTTCACAACGTTTTTTATCACTCTCTATTTTGAGAATTCGCTGTTATTGTAAATGTCTAAAGACGTTTTAGATTTATAATGTAATTTTTTAAGTGTAGTGAATAATTCAGTATAGATACGTGGTTGCATCACTTTATACTTAAATTGCAATAATCATGCCCGTAATAAAAATTCAGCTTTTCCAGTCGCTCAATTGGATATATGAATTATTTGCCATCTAAGCACTACCAATACCATAAGTGATTAAAAGTATTATATATGGATTCTTGGCACCATGGAAAAATTTTCAGTAAATAAGGAAAAGAATGTATTTATCTGCATTAGATGTAACATATAATGGGTTTCAAAATCGAATGAGGAAAAATGCAGAGAAGCACTCACCATAAACATGTTGATAAGAAAATATGTGTGCTGAATAATGGGCAGTATAAAATGAATATGAATCATCAAAGAAGTGAGTTCATGTTAAACATTAATGAACCCATTATATTTTTAGAGTCTGTTTATGGTTGTTTTTTGGGATATGGCACTAATTTTGCAAACTAAGTTATACTTAATGTACTATTAATTTATACGGTGCCAATTTGAATAGCAGAGTTAAACAAGCCCAAACCTTATTAAGTCAAAAAAAAATTAATCCTGCAAAGGTAATTAATATCCTTAAGCCACTCATCCAGAAAAAGAATACCCCATGGCAGGCATATCATTTGAGTGGCATAGGCCATTTTTTTAAGAAAGAGTATCCGAAGGCGTTGCAGTTTTTTAACAAAGTAATAGAATCCGGTAATGCCAATGCAGACACTTTTTTGTACACCGGTTTATGTTATAAAGCTGCATCCGACTATACGAATGGCATAACCTTTTTAAAACAAGCCGCCGATTCCAACAAAGATCATTATGCTGTATGGTTGAACCTTGGCAACCTTTACAAAGAAACCGGTAAGCTGAATGAAGCCCTGCAGTGCTACGGCCAATGCAATCGTATTAATCCTGCCAAAGCAGAGGTAGCCATGCGAATTGCCGGGGTGTACAGAGATCAGGCATTTTTAGATAAAGCTCTGGAGATGTACGATATTGTACTACAGATGGAGCCTGAGAATGTTACTGCATTGAATGAAAAAGCTAAACTATATATTGTCAGACAAGCGCTTGAACAAGCTTTAGAAGTAATAGAAACAGCCCTTGAAATTGAACCGCAAGAACCAGGTTTACTTGCAACCAAAGCAGAAATCCTGAAGGAGAGCGGTAAATTCTTGGAAGCATTGAATATTTATGAAGAAATGTTGGTAAAACATCCCAAATATGGTGGCGCACGTTCAAATTATGCCAATATACTTCAGGATTTGGGACGATTTGAAGAAGCAGAAAAAAACTACCTGAGAGCAAATCAAGACACTCCATCAATTCAGGAGACGTTTTCTAATTATCTTTTTGTGCAGCATTACAATCCTAATAAAACGAAGGAGGAGACGCTACTTGCACTGAAGCAGTGGGATTCAATCTATGCACCGGTAAACCCGAAAAGGCCTATCCCTGAAAATAAAGCGAAAGATAAGAAACTACGTATTGGTTTAGTTTCCGGTGGCTTCAGAATACACCCGGTGGGGTGGATGATTGTTGCCGGATTAGAGAACTTGAATCAGAAACAATTTGATCTCTATTTCTACTCCAATCACACTCAGGTAGATGAAGTAACCAAGCGGTTGCATAAAACAGCATCTGAATGGAGGATGATTAGCGGGTTCAGTGATTTTAAAGTAGAAGAGATGATTCGGGAAGATGAAATCGATATTCTTGTAGAGCTTTCGGGTCATGCTGCTGAGAGCCGGTTGCGTGCTGTTGCCATGGAGCCCGCGCCTGTAATCGTAAAGTGGGTTGGTGGATTGATAAACACAACCGGACTAAAAGCCATTGACTATTTGTTGACAGACAAGATAGAAACTCCCGATGGGGTTGATAAGGATTATGTGGAAAAACTGATACGCATGCCCGACGATTATATCTGTTTTACAGCTCCTGACTATGCTCCCGAAGTACAAGATAGCCCCTTTAAGAAAAACGGGTTCATAACTTTCGGCTGTTTCAATAACCCAATTAAGGTAAATCCGGTTTTGCTGGAGAAATGGGCTGAACTGATGCAGAAGATACCTGAAAGCCGCCTATTTCTGAAAAGTAAGCAGTATGGAAATGCATTCTACACCCGTCGTATCGAAGAGTTGATGAAGGGCTTCGGAATTGCCAAAGATCGGTTAATTTTTGAGGGAGTCTCTCCCCACCATGAATTATTGGAGGCGTATAACCGAGTAGATATTGCCTTAGACCCATGGCCCTATTCTGGCGGACTTACTACCTGTGAGGCATTATGGATGGGGTTGCCGGTTATTACGCATCCTGGCCCAACATTTGCCGGACGACACGCAGCTTCACATGTACATAATGCCGGATTTCCGGAGTGGATTGCGGAAAATTGGGATGATTACATAAGCAAGGTAGTAAAACTCGCAGAGGATAAAGAAAAACTTGCTGAGCTTCGGGCCACGCTGCGTGATAAAGTAGCAGCATCCCCGCTCTGCGATGGTAAACGGTTCGGAGCAGCACTGGGTGAGGCCTTTCGACAGATGTGGATCGCGTATGCAGAAGGCCGTTTGAAGGAGAATGCGATTGATGTTGAAATACCGGAGTCTGACCTGACAGATACAAATCTTAAGGAAAAGAAAGTGAACGAGTTGGAAGGCGCTGCAGATGGAGTTGTGGCTGAACCTGAGAAGGGACTGAGCAAAAAAGAAGCAGAGCAGATGGACGAGATAGAAATGCAGGAATCTTTCTTGGATAGCGATGATATCACTACTGAGTATAAGGGGGATTTGCAGGATAAGCAAACTGAAACAACGGCTGAAAAGGGTATTCATTCTCGACTCGAAGCTGAATCTTCTGAGACGAAGGATAGTTCACCCCCAGCAAATCCGGATGAGGAAATTGAGAAAATTGCCAGGTTCCTGTGGGAGAGAGGTGGGAAAGATAATATATTGGTTCATGGAAAACATGGTGTTAAATATAGTGTGCCGGAATCCCCTGAAGTGATGTCCACCTATGTACTGCTTGAACAGGGTGTATGGTATGATGGAGAAGTGAGATTTCTATATGAGTATCTCCGACCTGGAATGAACATAGTAGATGTGGGTGCGGGCTTTGGAGCCTATGCACTTGGCGCTGCAAAGAATGTGGGCGCCAGCGGTAAGGTTTATGCTTTTGAGCCGGTCGAGATTATGCGCAAGCACTTGGATATTAGCAAGGTTGAAAACGGATTGAGTAATCTCGAAGTTTCAGACAGGGCATTGGGCGCAGAATCCGGTAAAATGGGACTGAGCTGGAATTCAACGCCTGAGTTAACGGTACTTGAAAAAGGGGGGAAGGATGTTCAGGTAGTAACAATGGATAAATGGTGGGATTTCGAAGGAAATCCGCAACTTGATGTGCTTAAAATTGATGTCAACGGACGGGAGTTAGATGTTCTGAAAGGAGCAGAACAGGTGCTGAATGAAAATTCAGCGGTTTTAATCCTGGCTATTACTGAAGCCGGAACAGCAATGAAAGCTATGATGGACTATCTGAATTCAAAAGATTTTGTCTATTATAATTTTATTGTAGGAGTGGGGCAGTTAAGTCCGATTGAAGATTGGAATCAGAGGGATGCTTATACCCAAAATATCGTTGCGGTAAAAAAAGATTGGGTTTCTGAACTAATGGAAAGCGGATGGATATATAATGAACATATAGAGGTAGCCGAACCGGAAGTTGGTTATTGGGAAAAGACCCTAAAGCCACTTCCATGGACGGATTCGCTATTTGCAGAGTGGAAGAAAAATGCATTAAAACCTGAACATAAAAACTACTATCGTGCATTAGATTACATTTGTACTGCGGAAGAGATATCACTTCTCGATGATGAAATTGATTCTTCGAATACCCAAAAGAATTCTGGCATTAAAAGTAAACCCAACTCTGAAGTAAAAGAAGGCCCAGATTCTGAAATTATCTTTCTACGAAAGAACAGGTCAAAAAAAACAAAACTCTTACTCATTGCTGCTCAAGAGTTGATTTCTAAATACAATGAGGGAGATGGCGGAGTCTCAGTTGCATCTACTTTAATCCGTGTACTCAATACTCTTGGCAAACGGGAGCAGGCTGTTGGTATCATGCAAAAACTGATGCAGGATACAAAGATGGGTCAGGAGAATATTTGTGTCAGTCTACCATTTCTGCTACCATTACCTCTAATGGATTATGCACCAATACGAACTGAGTTTGAAAAGTGGCTAATGGTTCGTTTTATTGAATCTTGGCTTAATTATAAATACGTGACTAGTTACACATGTCTTCCGAACGATAAAAAGTTACATAATATACTAAAAGAAAATATTGAGTCAGTATTACTAAAGAGTAATCAGTTTAACGGCAAAGTTAATAAGCACAACAATGCGGGAAAAGATAGATTGAACTTGCCCTCACAAGTTGTAAATGTAAAGGTGAATAATTTTGACATATTAATTCCTAAAAATGAAATTTTTCGATTAAAAAGCATTTTTATTGACAATGAATATAGTCTTCCTGAAGGATTTCTTGTAGATGATAACTCAGTAATATTGGATGTAGGGGGGAATATTGGTGCATTTTCAATCTATGCTTATAGCTGGAATAAAAACGCTAAAATAATTGCTTTCGAACCTAATCCACAGGTTTATCCATTACTTCAAGCTAATACTAAAAATTATCATAACATTTCACTTTATAACTTTGGGCTTGGAAAAGAGGATTGTGTCGTAGAACTTTATCAAAATCCTTATAACACAGGAGCAAGTAGTACTAGTAATAAAATAGAGGGCGCAAAAGTCGTTAAGGTCAATATAAAAAATGCAATAGATCAAATTAGTAAGTTGGGAATAAAACAAATTAATGTGCTTAAAATTGATACGGAAGGATCTGAAGTAGATATATTAACAAATATTAAGCCAATGTTGAATAAAGTAGATGTAATAATGCTCGAATATCATTCAATTTCTGATAAAAGAAAAATAATCTCAATTTTAAAAGATTTTGAAATTTATGCATCAGAAAAGACTCTTAATTCGGAAGTTGGTACTATCAAACTCATCAATAAGTATTGTTTGTAGTGTACTAAAATATATAAATCCATTCTATTGAAAGTTTCGCCACTTATCTCAAAAACCCTAACACCAACTGAGGGGCAAAGTTGGCTTGTGCAAGAGCAGATATGGCGGTTTGCTGGAGAATTTGTAGTCTGATAAATTCGCTTTGTTCTCTGGCAAAGTTGGCATCCATTATGCGGCTTCTGGCAGCGGAGTTTGCACTTATCGATCGTGAGAGGGTTACCTCGCGCACGCTTAGAGAGTTTTGCGCAATACCAATCGTATTAACGCGGCGTGCCATGCCCGAAATAGCCCGGTCTATATCAGCGATGAAATTTCTATAGGAATCGGAATCAAAGGACGATAAATCCATTCTGCCCTGACCACTTTCAAAACCTGTTGTAGTAATATCGATGTTTGGGTCAGAGCCGTCGGGGGTTCCTGATTCTGTAAAAATAATGGAGTTCCCATCAGAGGTAACTGTATGGCCGGCTAAGGATATCACCTCAGCTAAGCTTTCAGCTTGTTCAGCAGCTGTTGCACCCAAAAAGTCGGTACCCATCACATAGTTTGATCCGTTTAAACTAAATGTTTCTCCTTCTTTAAATGGCGTTGCAATATCCACAGAATAGATACCTGCATCAGCCGATGACACTTCTACAGATTCCTGGTCAATGTTGAAGTTACTTACACCTCCGGTGGCGTTTCCTGATCCGTCAGTTAGATTCACAGAAATATCAGTAATCGAAATATCTGTGCCTGAAGGTGTATTTTCTGTTAAGGTGAATCGTCCATTGGTATTATTGTAGTTAGCAGTATATGTACCCTCTGCATTTATGGCATCTTCGAGCGCGAAAAGATTATTAAAATCGTTAAAAACACCAAATGTATAGGTTGTGCCAGCAATTTCAATGGTGCCTGATGTTACATCACCTATCGATAGATCGAAACTATATATACCCGGTGTACCGGTACCACTTGGATTTTCCGTTGAAACCGCGCTCACTTGCCCAACCGCATCTGGTGTTACCAAACTGCTTGAACCTGCAAAAAGCTGGTTCATATTTACAGCTTCTAAATCCGTCCTAAGCGTACTCGTTGCCCGTTCACCGACCTGAAATGTCAAGGACAACCCACCTGAAAAACTACCACCTTCTCCATTTAACAGCTGAAAATCCTGATATATCGCTTGGTTGGCTATATCATTTATATCTTTTCCTATGGCTGCAATTTGCTGGCCTATAAAGCCTCTTTCGGTGTTTCCAAGCGTATCGCTTGATGCACGCGTTGCCAGTGCCTTCATTTCAATCAACCTGTCCATTACCTGATCGAAACTTGATTCTGCTACGCTAAGAAGCGATTTGGCATCGCCGGTATTGGCAAGAGCCTGTGTGAGTCCGGCAACTCTGCTTCGCAGTTTGGTGGCAATAGAATAACCTGCAGGATTATCTTCTGCACGGTTGATGCGCAAACCGGTAGACAGCCTCATCATGTTCTGTGCCAGGCTTCGGTTAATTCGATTTAACGATAGTCTGGAATTCAGAGATTGAATGTTTGTATTTATTCTATTTAAATCACCAAAACTTGACATGGTTTTCAGTGTTTTTAAGCGTTAATCTTTTATCGGCTTAATTAAAGAGTTCTTAATAGTTGAGGTTGAGATTTAGTTCTAGTTTTAGGTTGAGGTTGAGGTATAGAGATTCTGTCATTTCGAATGATGCGAGGGGTGAACATGTTGAAGGTTGAAGCACTACGCTGTTGAAGGTTACATCTAAAATAACTCTGCGTAATACTCTGCGAAACACTGTTTACACTGCGGTTAAAAACTAAACCACAGAGTACGCAGAGGGGCACAGAGTTGGGAGCGAGGCAAAGAAAAACTACCATACCCAACCAATGTCATTTCGAGGGTAGATTGGCGCCAGAGTTAAAGATGATTCAAGAACGTTTCGAATCTCATATATACAAAGCATACCCGAGAAATCTCCCAAGCTTGGACTGGGCATGATGAAGGTTAAAGCGCTACGCTGTTGAAAGTTACTCCTAAAAAAACTCTGTGAAACACTGAGTACACTGCGGTTAAAAAATCAACCACATAGTACGCAGAGCGGCACAGAGTCAGGAACAAAGAAAAGAAAGCCCCCTCTGATTACTCAAAGGGGGCTTAATTAGGTTGGGTTTCCGGGATTAGAGGAGGCCCTTTGTTATCTTTCAGGGCCTCCGGTTCTGAATCTTTTACTTCAGTTCCGTTCCCATTCCCATTGTTTTGGGGTATTGGTGTTAGATTATCCCAAGAATCCTAATACTGACTGAGGACCGAAGTTGGCCTGTGCCAGTGCAGATGTTGCAGTCTGCTGCAGAATCTGTAGCCTTACAGAATCACTCTGCTCCTTAGCGAAGTCAGCATCCATAATACGGCTGACCGCTGAAGAGTTCGCACTGATAGACTGTGACAAGGTCACTTCGCGTACACTAAGCGATGACTGGGCGATACCAATGTCATTCACCCGCTGTGACATACTGCTGATGGCATTGTCGATGTCACCGATAAAGCTTCTAAAATCATCAGCTCCCCATCCTGCCATATCTAATTCACCTTGTCCAGGTGATGCAACTGATGCAGCATTGACTGTTGTTGTGGCATCTCCTATGGCATCACCATCAGCATCAATCAATTCAAATTGTACTGCTTCGCCGGAAGTATTAGTGAAGGTTATTTCATCAAAACCAGCACCAGTCACTTCTGCTGAGAATCCATCAATATCTAAACTATTAACAGCATCTACTATACTTCCCAAATCACCTGATGTTGCAGCACCAGTATATGCAGCTGCACCTAAAGCTACACTCGTGGTAACCCCATCAACTGTAATAGATACCGTAGAAGCAGCCGTTGATCCAGAAGTAGCATTAAAGTCAGCCATATCAACAGTCGCAGTCTCTGCATTCATGACCGCATCTGAGCCAGTAAAAAGCGCATTTACATTTACTGCATCAAGTTCTGTAGTTACGGTATCAGCCTCACGTTCACCCACCTGGAAAGTCAATTCCAAATTACCGGCAAATGAACCAGCATCACCATTAAGGAGTTCGAAATCCTGGAATACGGTTTGATTTGCAACTTCATTTATGTCCGTTCCAAGAGCCGTGATTTGTTGTGCAATAAAGCCTCTTTCTTCAGTGCCTAAAGTATCATTAGCTGCTTGAGTAGCAAGAGCTTTCATTTCAATAAGGCTATCCATAACCTGATCGAAGCTGGATTCTGCTATATCTAAAATAGACTTCGCATCACCTACGTTAGAGAGTGCCTGCTCAAGGCCTGCAACCCTGCTGTTCAACTTGGTAGCAATAGAATAACCGGCAGCATCGTCTTCTGCTCTGTTAATTCTAAGGCCTGTTGAAAGTCTCATCTGGTTCTCGGCCAGATTCTTGTTAATTCGATTCAGCGAAAGCTGAGAGTCGAGTGATTGAATGTTTGTGTTTACTCTGTTAAGATCACCAAAACTTGCCATAATAATTCACCTTTGTTTTAATTTAAGTTTCGTTGGCGTGTTGCTTACAGAGTTTATCGTGTCCATAAAGGCGATCTTAAATTTGAATATGAATATTTTTAAATATTTTTTTGTGATTACTGGGTTGCGTGGTAGATTAGATAAATAAAAACAATATTATAGGTGGTCAAAAATAAATTATTATTTTCTTCATTTATGTGCCTTTTTAGGCAAAAAGTGTAGAAATTTGACACTTTTTTTGTGAAAAAAATAGAATTTGGTAGGCGTTGCGACGGCAGGAATTTTTTTAACCACAGAATTAAGGGCTAAGCAAAGCAAAACCTCCAAACCCAACCGATGTCATTTCGAGGGTAGAGTGGTAACAGGGTTAAAGATGATTCAAGAAAGCTTCGAATCTCATATATACAAAGCATACCCGAGAAATTTCCCAAGCCCGGACTAAAAAAACTCTGCGAAACACTGAGTACACTGCGGTTAAAAAATCAACCACAGAGTACGCAGAGGGGCACAGAGTTGGGGACAAAGGAAATAAAGACCCGCCTTTATTGGCGGAGGGTTTATATAGAAAAGCCTTGTATTAAGTAGTAGTGTAATCCTGGTCTCATCAGCTTTGGGAGATTTCTCGGATACACTTTGCTTGAACGAGATTTGAAGTGTATTAAAGCAACTTTAAAATTAGGCAATTATCAACCCTCGAAATGACATTTCGGAATTCGACTCTCACTATCCATCACACCCTTATCAGCCTTATCCTAAGAAACAGCTACGGCTTTGCGTTCTATTGAGCTATAGGCAGATTTGAATGTTTCTAAAGTTTCAGAAATTTGGCCTCTTGAAGCCGGTTTGGGTAGTAATTCAAGATAACGTGTTCTTTGGAGCCGTTCTGTATGTAAGTAATCTGTATTACCGGTTATATAAACTACGGGAATGTTTATTACTTTCTGGATTTCATGTGTAGCATCTATACCATCAATTTCATCATTTAACTGTATATCCATGGTAATTAAATCGGGTTGATAATTAATAGCGCTACGTATGGCTTCTTTACCAGTTGTTACACACGACACCACTTCACAGTCTAAAGCAATAAGTGTTTTTTTTAGATACAGTGATTGAATCATTTCATCTTCAACGACTAATACTTTTAACTTTTTCATAAGCAATTACGAAATGTGTTTTGATTTAATGTTGTGTTAGCAGCACTTTCCTTAGAATCTAACTTTTTAAATGATAACTCTGCTGTAGTTCCCTTGTCATTATACATATTTAATGTTCCTGACAACTGTTGAATAAAAATAGTTATTAAAGAAAAACCAGGGGTGTTACTTTTTGTGTAGTCAAAGTCATTATCTATACCAATTCCATTGTCTTTTACAGTCAGGAATACCTCGGTGTCTGATTCGTTAAGCTCAAGGTATATCTCATTTTTAGCTGGGTTTTTAAATGGATGCTGAAAAGCATTTGCTATTATTTCACTTGCAATCATGGCAGCCGGAAAGGCTTTTGAAATATCTAATTCTATAGGTTTAAAAAATTTATAAACAGTAATATTTGTGTTTGGGTTGTCATTCTTTTCTGTTATCTCGATCAATTTATCGAGATATTGATCGAATGCAACTTTTGTAAAATCAGAACTTTTGTAGAGCAACTCCTGGAGAATCCCCATATTGTATATATGGTATGTATTTCGGGATAGTGTCTCAATAGTAACTTTACACTCCGATGCCATTTTCTCTAATTCGAGCAAACTTGTAATAGTAGCCAAATTATTTTTCACCCGGTGGTGCATTTCTTTTAATAGCGTTTGATTGTTTTTCAGTGCTTCATCTGCAGCTTGTTTATATAACTGTTGCTCTGATATATCCTGGAAAATTCCTTCAATCTCTGATAATCCTTCATCATCAAAACCTAGAACGCAGCGCGTATAAATGGTCATCATGCTTCTGTTACGCTCAGGTAACAAGGTGAAGGTAAAATCTAATGTTGTGTTGGCTTTATCTGCACTCTTAATTATAGACAGAATGGAGTGCACCTCATCCGAGTGAATCCACTTTAAAAAATGTCTAAGGGGTAGCTTTTTGTCTTCTAAATGGAATAAATCTACCAGCTCATCTGAGAATTCTATCATCTTTGTATTGCAATCAAACTCCCAATAGCCAGATTTTGCTAAGGTATGAGCCATTCGAAGTTTTTTTTCATTCTCTTTAATTTTTTTCTCTGAAATCAATTTATTCCGCTTTAAGTGCATTTCATTTATACTTTTTTTCACAGAAGAAGCTAATCGCAATAAATTATTCTTGAAGAGATAATCTGTAGCTCCATGTTTTATGGCTTCAATTGCTACTGTTTCAGGTACTTCACCGGAAATGAGAATAAATGGTGTAATGGGATCTGTTTCCCGGACCATTTTAAGACACGTAATACCGTCAAAATCAGGAAGGTAATAATCTGAAATAATCAGATCCCAATCCTCTTTTAGAGCCTTTTGCAGGTCTTCTTTTGTATCAATTCTTAATGTGTTAGTATCAAAACCCTCTTTATGTAATCTTCTCATAAGTAACTTGAAGTCATCAACTGAGTCTTCAAGAACTAAAATTTTTAAACACATTTGTTCAGTGGTGCTACACATAATCTATATTTTTTGATTAAATAATAGAAGTGAGGGTTGTTCTCTTTCATTATCGACTGCTTAAAAAAATACTTAACTCAAATAAGACTCTTTTTTTTGAGATAGAGCCCTGCTACTGATATTTTATTGGGAGGGGGATAATTTTTTAAAGGAAAAGTAACTTCTTCCGATAACTATCCTAAATGGCTATATTTATCTTTTTATATTCTAAATAAACACCAATGAAAAAAATACCATCTGACCTTGAAATACTAAAAGCTATCTATAAAAGATATAATACATCTTATAAAGAGTACGCTCAAAAGGAGCCGGATAGAATTACGAGGGTAAGAGTTCCCATCGATATTGGTAAAGTAGCTGAAGATTGTGGGGTTCAAGAAGATATGATTTTTGGCAGGCTATACTACCATTTTAACAAAAAGTATAGCTATATGGACGAAAATGGCAACAGAACAACATTTTTTTCTTCTTTGAAGTTTGAAGGCCTGAGTGTCAATTTTCCTTTAGTTTTATCTATTTTAGCTGATTTGGAGCATGAAAACAAATCGTTTAACACTGTAATAACGGTGTCTGCTTTAGCATTAGGTATATCTATTTTAGCATTAGTTCTTTCAGTCGTATTGTAGGGCATACTTTTAATTAAACGGCACATAATTCGAATTAAGGTTGCTGTTTAATTTACATTCAGCAGCTATATATTGATGTCATTTGAATTGTTTTTCTATTGATTCCAGAAGTCTATCTGTATCTACTGGTTTTGTTATGAAATCGCTCATTCCTGCATCAAAACACTGTTTTTTTAACTCAACTTTTGCTTGAGCAGTTACAGCAAATATAGGGATTTTGTTCCATTTTTTTTCTTTTCTAATAATTTGTGTAGCTTCTAAACCATTTACTTCTGGCATCATTAAGTCCATTAAAATCAGATCTATAGGGATATTCATCTTTAAATGCTTAAAAGCCTCTTTTGCATTTGTAGCAGATATTACCTTTACTTGATTATGCTCAAGTACTTTTTTGAGTGCGTAAATATTTTTTTTATTATCATCAACAATAAGAATGGTTCTACCGATTATTGAACTCTTTTGATTCCCATTGTTATTATTAGACTTATCAGATTGTTTTTCTTTCGACAGATCCAGAAAGTTGTCTATAACTGTTTCAATCTCTTGAAAACTACCACCGGTTTTTTCGATAAATTGGTTAATAATATCATTATAGGGTGCCATTTGTGCCGTAGACAATTTTTTGCCGGAATAAATTATGATAGGTACTTTATCAAAGGCATGTTTCTTTCTAATTGCTTTAGCTACTTCAAAACCATCAATATCCGGTAGTCCCAGATCAATTATTGCCATATCAATTGCGAGGTTATTTGTAATGCTGAGTGCTTCCTTGCCTGAGTTAGCAATTAAACATCTTTTGTATTGGTCATCAATTAACTCTTTTAGGGCCTCAGTGTGAATTTCACTGTCGTCTACTAATAAGACATTAAAGTAGTTTTTAACAGAATGCAGTTTTGTTACAGCAGTTTTTTCTTTTGTGGATTTTTTATTGGAATATGTTTTCTTAATAGAAAGTGATTTAGAAATCGGTTTATATATTAATTTCTTTTCTTCTATAAACTTTCTACTGTCTAAAGGTAGATATACCGTAAAGTTACTACCAATACCTGGTCTGCTTTTTAAGGTGATTTTACCACCAAGTCCAGTTGCAATTTCATTACTAATACTAAGGCCCAAACCTGTTCCCTTATATTTTTTTGCATCAGGGCTATCGGCCTGACCAAATGCTTCAAATATTTTGTTATGATTTTTCGTTGAAATTCCAATTCCAGTATCTGACACACTTATAGCTACGAAAGAACCTCCGGCGGGAAAATGCATATAAACCTCTTCTTTCTCAGGTAGATATAAATTTACAGTTATACTACCACTTTCAGTGAATTTTGTGGCATTAGAAAGTAAGTTTTTGCAAATTTGTTTAATTCGAATTGCATCAGATTTTATGAATTGTTGATTACCAATACTATTGATTACTTTTAATTCAAGTTCTTTCTGTTTTGCATGGTAATAGAATGAGTTTGCAGCCGACTCAATTAAAGATGTCACATTAATATCAGAGATATTATAAGTCATTTCTCCCGCTTCAATTTTCGAAAGGTCTAATATATCACTAATCAGCTCCATGAGGCTTACAGCCGAATTGTTTATTTCATCGGCATACTCTGCATGTTTCAATTCATAAGAATTTTTCAGCTTATTGCTCAGTAAGTTGCTAAGCAATAAGATAGAGTTCAAAGGTGTTCTTAACTCGTGGCTTACATTAGCAATAAAATCAGATTTATAATTACTTATATTAATTATCTTCTGCGTTAGCATTTTCTGTTCTCTAATTATTTCTTCACTTCTTCTATGGCTTGTAAGGTCTAAAATAATAGAAGCGAAGAACGTTTTTCCTTCCTCTCTAATGGCTTGTAAATGCATTTCAACGGGATAATTAGTGCCATTTTTTCTTCTGTGAAGAGAGTATTTTAAAACTTTTTGTTTTTTACCATTGAGGAGCGGTTGCAATAGTAAACTAAAATTTTTTCTGGCAAGCCCTATATTAATGTCAACAGGAGTTAGCTTTAAAAGCTCTCTAAGATTGTAACCGAGGTTTTCAAGTGCAATATTGTTAGCGTATTCGAATTTTAATGTTTCACTATTAATGATATACACTTCGTTAACACTTTGCTGAACAATTTTTTCCAAGCGTTTTCTTTGGGTTTCAGCTTTTTTGTGTCGTTTCCTGTTTTTGGCTTCTTTTAACTCTCTTTCAATTACGGGTACTAAACGGGCTAAATTATCTTTCATTAGATAATCATTTGCCCCGGCTTTCATTATCTCAACTGCAAGTTCTTCTCCAATTTCTCCGGAAATCAATAAGAAAGGAGTGTCGTAGCCAGATTCCCGTAGAATTTTTAAAGCTTTTAACCCATCAAATTCCGGTAAAGCATAGTCTGAAATTATTAAGTCCCAATGATGGTTTGCCAGCGCACTCTTAAAGTCTTTTTCAGTTTGTATATATACACATTCAGGGTTATAACCTTCTCTCAAAAGCTTTAATTTGAGTAATTCTCTGTCATCAATAGAATCTTCAATTATTATTACATTGATTTTTTTTTTTATTCATAGCCCTAAACTACTAGTTCCTCATTACTTTTGTTCATTATTTGGTTTGTTTCAACCCAATACTGTATTATGAGAGATGCCATTTTGCGAAAATTTTTAAAATCAACCGGTTTTTGTATGTAACTATTGGCACCATACCGATAACTTGTACGAATATCCTGTTTTGCAGTTGATGAAGATAACATTACTACAGGTGTATTACACAAGTAGTTGTCTTCCCTGATTTTTTTTAGAATATCAAAGCCATCAGCAAAAGGCAGGTTTATATCCAATAAAATTAAATCAATTGATTCTCTCTCATATGAAATCTTATTTCTTATATATTCCAGAAAATCGTATCCCGAATTAAAAGAAGAAAGCTTAATATTTCTGTTCTCACTAACTATTTCTTGATTCAATGCTCGCTTAGTGAGGAATGTATCATCTGCATTATCATCTATAATTATTATATGTCTAAATTTTCTCATTATTTACGAACATTATCATCCAAATTACTTAATAAAAGATACAAACCCTCAAAAAGGAAGTTTTGTTCCGATGATTTGATATCTGTTAAGAATTAATATACAAACCATACATAAATCCTCGTTCAGGCAATTGTTATATGCAACCCTTCGCAAACTATTATAAAAACGTACTTCTCTGTAACCAGACAAGTGGAATTAAAATGTTGAAAGGCAAATTATATGATTTTCTTTTATATTAACGCTGTGCACAAAATAATTATTCTAATATTAATATCAAATTTTTGCAAGTTCATTTAAGGTGCTGAAAATAGTTTGCTTCAATAACAAATTAAAAATATTTAATTATTACTAAAATAAGTGCATTAGCTTATATTTCATTGTTATATAATACTTTACAGAATTGGGTGTTATATAATAACTTTAGGTACTCGACCTTATAGAGCTTGTATTCGGAAAGATTGACTTTTACATTAAAAATTAT
>SLDG01000195.1 GCA_007125355.1 Balneolales bacterium
ACCTTCATTGCTTTAATGGCCTTACCGGTTTTAGGCACTTTTGTTTCCTCTCATGCTGCATTATGGGGACGTGTCGGCCATTTTATAACCGGCGAAATAGCTCAGGAATATTTAAACGAACAAGCCGCAGAACGCGTAAACGAAATCCTCGGGGATATAACCTGGGACGAAGCCACCGTTTGGATGGACGTGGTTCGCAGAACACCCGAATTCCGGCACACCGCTTCCTGGCACTGGGTGACCATCCCGAATGGAATGAAGTATGAAGAAGCCGAGAAAAATCCAGACGGGGATGTTATCGAAGCTACCGAGCGAAAAATTGCGTTACTTAAATCCGGTGAGTTATCCGAAGATGACGAACTGCATGCAGTATTGATGATTATCCACATGATTGGAGATTTGCATCAGCCGCTACACGTTGGTACGGGAGAAGATAGGGGCGGAAACGATGTACGCGTTGAATGGCTCGGGCGCTCTACTAATCTGCATAGTTTCTGGGATACCGGCCTGCTTGTTTCATGGGGGATGGAAGCCCCGCAATTTGCCGAGGCTATAAATTTAATTACCCCCGAAGTGGCCGAAGAGTGGCAAAGTACAACTGTACAGGATTGGGCGATGGAGTCGGTCACCTACAGAGAAGCCATCTACGACCTGCCCGAAGGCAACGTAATTGACTGGGAATACAGAAACCGTAATTTTCACATAAAAGAAAAGCGCCTCTTGCAGGCAGGGGTTCGCATTGCTGGAGTTTTAAACGATATCTACAGAAACTAATGTCAAGTCTAATATGCCGCAGACCTGTCAGGTTTTAAGGGTAATTTTATTGTAAATAATTACCTAAGCGCAAAAACCTGACAGGTCTTTGGGGACAACAAACCCTTGACAGATCACTAAATACAAAATATTCATAAAGCTTGGTTCACATCCCCAATAAAAAAGAAAGGAAGTAGTTTTTTGCAGGAAACATCAAAAACGATAAAAATCAGTTCGTATAATGTAAATGGTATCAGGGCGGCAGAAAGAAAGGGATTCAGCGAGTGGGTGAAATCAGAAAAACCCGACATCATTTGTTTGCAGGAAATTAAAGCTACAGAAGATCAGGTGCCCGAAGAAATTAACGATTTGGGCTACCACACATGCTGGCTGTCGGCAGAAAAAAAGGGATATTCAGGGGTTGCGATCCTCTCAAAAATTGAGCCGCAACACATCCAAAAAGGCATGGGTCTTGATTGGGTGGACAACGAGGGAAGAATCCTTAAATTTGAATATGCTGACTTCAGTGTTTTTTCTATTTACGCCCCAAGCGGTACCACCGGAAGCGTTCGTCAGGATTTAAAGTATGAGTTTTTGGATGCCTTTTATTTGTTTGCAGAAAAAGAGGCCGCGAAGGGCAAACCACTGGTATTTTGCGGGGATTTCAACATCGCCCATACCGAAATAGACATTCACGACCCCGTGCGAAATAAAAAAAGCTCCGGTTTTCTGCCTGAGGAACGCGAGTGGCTC
This sequence comes from Balneolales bacterium, assembly GCA_007125355.1. Classification (GTDB taxonomy): domain Bacteria; phylum Bacteroidota; class Rhodothermia; order Balneolales; family Cyclonatronaceae; genus SLDG01. The sequence continues at coordinate 1,507 of SLDG01000195.1, forward strand.
ACCAAATTTATAGCGTCGGGTTTTGGGGATGTGTTCAGAAACCTGCACCCCGATTTACGAGACACCTACAGCTGGTGGACATACCGCGCGGGAGCCAAGGGAAATAATAAGGGCTGGAGAATTGACTATCACCTGGCTACACCCGAATTGGCCAAATGTGCCACCGATGCGTTTATAACCAAAGAATTAGACCTTTCCGACCACGCACCGGTTACCGTGGTTTATGATTTTCCCTGAATGGAATACAAACCGTAAATTACAGAGAGTTAATTTAGAATTTTAGATAAAAAGACAACACATTATGAATAAGAAAGTAAGGGTTCGATTTGCACCATCGCCAACAGGGTGGCTGCACATTGGCGGGTTAAGAACAGCGTTATATAATTATTTGTTTGCGCGACGCATGGGCGGAACATTTATACTTAGAATTGAAGATACAGACCGCACCCGCTTCCTTGAAGGAGCGGAAAAAGACATCATTGAAAACCTTGCGTGGGCCGGGCTTGCCGTTGACGAAGGCCCCGAACATGGAGGAGGTTTTGGCCCCTACCGCCAAAGTGAACGTTCCGATTTGTACAAAAAATACGCCTATAAACTCCTGAATGACGGTCACGCATATTATGCTTTCGACACCCCGGGAGAACTTGAGCACATGCGTACTGAAAACCCCAACGCGAAATACGATTATACTACCCGTGGTAACATGAAAAACAGCCTTACGCTGTCGGGTGATGAGGTAAAGAAACATCTCGATTCGGGTGAGCCTTATGTCATTCGCCTTAAAGTACCTGAAGGCGAAAAAGTCGTTTTCGATGACATGATTCGCGGAAATGTTTCTTTTGATACCGAGCAGGTTGACGACCAAATTTTGATAAAATCAGACGGTCTGCCAACCTACCACCTTGCCAATGTTGTTGATGACCACGAGATGCAGATTTCTCATGTAATCCGCGGCGAGGAATGGCTTAGCAGCGTTCCCAAACACCTGTTGATCTACAAATATTTGGGATGGAATCCCCCCGTAATGGCGCATTTGCCATTGATTATGTCGCCCAGTGGCGGAAAACTATCGAAGCGGAAAGCCGAAAAAGAGGGCATCCCCATTAATGTGAGAGATTACATCTCCGGTAATTACGAACCGGAAGCTGTAACAAATTTTCTTGCTTTTCTGGGATGGAGTCCCGGCGATGACCGTGAGATTATGTCGCTTAATCAACTATGTGATGAATTTTCGCTCGAGCGCGTAAGTAAATCCGGCGCTGTATTTAATCTGGAAAAACTGCTGTGGTATAACGAGCACTATCTCAGAAATCGTCCTGTTAAAGAATTGCTTCCGAAAGTTAAAGAGCTTTGCCACGAAAAAGGATATCCCGAAAAATCAGATGCATTTCTCGAAAAAGCCATAGCATTGATGATTGAGCGGGTATCCACAATCTCCGGAATTGCAGAAGAGGGCTGGTTTTTATTCGACGCCCCCGAAGAATACGACGAGAAAGCGGTAAAAAAAGCCTGGAAGGAAAATACGACGGAGTACGTGCAGTTTTATCTCTCAAAATTATCCGGTATTTCTGATGGTGAGTTTAAAGCCGCTCGTTTAAAAGAAGAACTCAGCCGGTCAGTTGAAGAACTTGAGATTGGTTTTGGGAAACTAATGCTTCCGGTTCGAATATCTGTAACAGGGCTTGGTTCCGGGCCGGACCTGTTCAGCATCATGGAGCTGCTCGGAAAAGAGGAAACTGAAAACCGAATTAAACACGCGCTCAGATCATTGAACTGAGGTTTACGGCGGATTATTATTCGAGGCGGGTCCACCTTTCTGTGCGTCCGAATGCGGAAATTCCCACATATCCGCGTAATCGTAAGGTGCCGTCTTCTTCAAGGCGAATGCGCCCACGATATTCGCGGCCATTTTCGGGGTCATAAACGCGTCCGCCCCTCCATTCGCCATCGGAATAACTGAATCCCCAAATAATTTTGAGGCCCTTAATAGGTTGATTTCTCAGATCGGGATCCGGGTTATTTGTATCTTTCACCAGTGTTTCGCCATCATCTTCGTACATGTCCTCAGCCCAAATAATGACTCCATTCAGCTCATCATCTTCAATCGTAATTTCTATATGGGCATCGCCATCTGCCGTAACCCAAACACCTGTAATTTCAGTTTTAGGGGGATGTGTTGCGTTTTCAGGATTTGATTCAACAGCGAATAATCCAACAAGGAAAAGTGTGATAAACATGATGGTGACGAAGTTAAACTGTAAATGATGACATTTTGTGAATTAAAATAAATACTATTTTCCCCGACCTCAAACTTGTTGGAAAAATTATGATTTACTAAGTTCATTTTTATTGACCGTGCTATTAACCTAATTATGATCACCAATGTTTAAAAAAATTGCATCTTTTAGTTTGGCTCTATTCTTATTCATCTCCTGTGCATCGGAACAACCCGAATATGACCCGATAGATGTTCCAAACGCGGAAATTACTTTGATTTCTGAAATCCGCGACTCAGATGACATTATGTTTGGCAATATTACCAATATCGAAATCACAAGCAATCACCATATACTTGCAGGGGATTTTACCAGAAACAGAATTCACATTTTCGATGAGCATGGTGATTTTGTACACAGTGCCATAAAAGACGGGCGCGGACCGGGAGAAGTTCAGCGTTTTATGGATTTCAGGGTCAACTCAGAGAATCAGTTAATGGTTTATGATGTGCCTCTAAAGCGATTCGTCGTTTTCAATTTTACAGGTAGTGATTTGGAGTATAAAAATGAGTTTTTAGCTGATTATTTCATCCGCATATTTCATTTAGCATCAGATGGAAGTGTTTTTTTAAATGTACCCACATCGCCCGCTACGCAGGATGAAGAAAGAATTGATCGTGTTCTTCGATTAAACCAACAGGGAGAATTGATAAATGACGAATTACTTACATTCCCTCCAAGTGAACAGTTTACCATATCAAACCATGGAGGCATGTCAATTATGACTGTTTCGTCTCCACATCATGCTACAAATGTTATAGATTTCTGGGATAATCGCCTTTTTTATTCCCGCTCTACTGAAACAGGATTCACAGTGTTTGATTTAGATACAGGAGACCAAATTCAACAAGTGAGCCTGCGCAGGCCGGATATCCCTTTGCCGCAAGAAGAACGTCGCGAATTTATTCAAAATATGATATTAGCATCCGGTGTGGAAGGCCTTTCCGCATCAAGATATATGGCAGAAATGCCGGAAATAAAGGGGAAAGTCAGCGCTATTCACTACGATCCGAAAGGATATATTTGGCTTCAAACTATTGGAGATGAGAAACGCACTTGGCTGATTTTTTCTGAAGATGGACAGCTGCGTGCCCGTTTAGACCATGATTTTGACGGCAACATCATGAGCATTCGCTATGGCAGATTCGCCGTATTAGAACGCGACGAATTCGATGTACCCATGATTCAGGTGTATGAATATGAATTATAGGTTGATGAAACAGTTCATCCCCGGCATAAAAATTATGAATAAATACAATCCAGAAATCCACAACCGCAGGTCAATCCGTTTAAAGGGATACGATTATTCGCAGTCAGGATTGTATTTTATCACCATGTGTTGTCATAAAAGGGCGTGTTTATTTGGCGAAATTGTCGTTAATCCAAAAAATCATTTACCCAAAATGGTATTAAATGCCGCCGGAAAAATTGCCAACAAATGTTGGATGGAAATCCCCAAACATTTCCCAAATGTTATATTGCACGAATACGTGATCATGCCCAACCACGTTCATGGCATCATTGAAATAACGCAAAACGTTGGGGCGCGATTCGTTGACGATAACGAATCCGTCGGGGCGAAAACCGTTGACGATAACGAATCCGTTGGGACGAAAACCGTTGACGACAATGAACCCGTTGGGGCGAAAACCGTAGGGGCGAAAAATTTTTCGCCCCTACCGCGCCAACGATCCCCCGAAAACGAACAACCCGATATTATCAACAGGGCGAATATTGATTCGAACAAAAATGAACAACACGGTATTTTCAACAGGGCGAATATTGATTCGAACAAAAA
>SLDG01000145.1 GCA_007125355.1 Balneolales bacterium
CATACTTGGTTGACAATACCCTGGTGATCGCGGCCGTCAGTGTTGTCTTGCCGTGGTCAACGTGGCCTATCGTTCCTATGTTTACGTGCGGCTTGCTACGTTCAAACGTTTCTTTTGCCATAACTGAAAATGTTTATATCGTTATTATTAATTCTTTTCTTCTAAAATAGTTTTCGCAATAGAATCCGGAACCGGTGCGAATTTTTTGAATTCCATAGAGTATACGGCTCTACCCTGCGAGAGAGAACGCAAGTGAGTAGAATATCCGAACATCTCTGAGAGAGGTACTTCAGCATCAATTACTGTTCCCTCTACTTTATTAGACATACTTCCAATAATCCCTCTTCGGCTGTTCAGGTCACCCATGATATCACCCATGTAATCTTCAGGAGTGATAATTTCAACCGACATGATAGGTTCCAAGAGCATCGGTTTTGCTTTTCTTGCTGCTTCTCTAAATCCAAGTTTCGAACAAATTTCGAATGATAGAGCATCTGAATCTACATCGTGGTAAGAACCATCAAAAAGTCTAACCTTTACACCTTCAACAGGGTAGTTAGCCTGAATACCTGACTGCAGCGCAGCTTTAAAACCGTTCTCGCAAGGGTTAATGAATTCTCTGGGGATATTACCACCGGTGATTTCATTTGTAAACTCAAAACCTGTGTACCCTTCGAGCGGGATAAGTTCAAACTGAACATCAGCGAATTTACCACGGCCACCTGTTTGTTTTTTGTATATCTCGCGGTGTGTAACCGACTTTGTAATTGTTTCGCGGTAAGAAACCTGTGGTTTACCAACGTTGGCTTCTACTTTGAATTCGCGCTTTAGTCGATCAACAATAATTTCGAGGTGAAGCTCACCCATTCCTGCGATTGTAGTCTGACCTGTTTCGTCATCTACGTTAGTTTTGAATGTAGGATCTTCCTCTGCTAATTTAGATAAACCAGTTGTAAGCTTATCGTTATCTGCTTTAGTTTTAGGCTCTACAGCAAGTTTAATTACAGGCTCAGGGAACACCATTTTTTCGAGTACAATAGGAGCATCATCGGATGATAGAGTATCACCTGTACGTACTTCTTTAATGCCAACAGCTGCACATATGTCACCTGCACGAACCTGTTTGATATCTTCTTTAGTGTTCGAGTGCATTTTAAGAAGACGTCCAATTCGCTCTTTCTTACCGGTAGATGTATTTATGACATAAGAACCGGCATCGAGTGTACCTGAGTAAACTCTGATGAAAGTTAATTTACCAACATAAGGGTCTGTAGCAATCTTAAACGCCAAAGCAGCAAATGGCTCATCGTAATCAGGACGGCGCCGTAGTACTTTTTCTTCATCAGAAGGGTCTGTTCCATGAACAGCTTCAATATCAATTGGTGATGGCATGAAATTTACTACAGCATCCAAAAGTGTCTGCACACCCTTGTTTTTAAATGCAGTACCACAAAGAACCGGGTTAATTTCCAGCGCGATAGTAGCCTTTCGAATAGCATCTTCGATTTCCTCAGGAGAGATTTCTTCTTCCATAAGGTATTTTTCCATCAATTCTTCGTTGAAATCCGCTATAGATTCAATCATAATCTTGCGGTATTCATCTGCCTTTTCCTGCATATCAGCGGGAATGTCGATTTCGTCGTATGCCGCACCCATTGTTGTGTCATCCCATACAATACCACGCATTCTTACAAGATCAACTACACCACGAAAAGAATCTTCATTACCAATAGGAATCTGTAGTGGTACAGGAGTTGCCTTGAGTCTTTCTCTCATCTTTTCTATAACATTATAGAAATCGGCGCCGGTACGGTCCATTTTATTAACAAAAGCCATTCTTGGCACTTTGTACTTGTTAGCCTGACGCCATACAGTTTCTGACTGTGGCTGAACTGCTCCTACAGCACAAAAAACAGCAACTGCTCCATCAAGAACTCTGAGCGAACGCTCAACTTCGATCGTAAAATCAACGTGGCCTGGTGTATCTATTATATTAATACGGTGATCTTTCCAGAAACAGGTAGTAGCAGCGGAAGTAATGGTAATACCTCTTTCGCGCTCCTGCTCCATCCAGTCCATTGTCGCGTCTCCATCATGTACTTCACCAATTTTATGTGAAATACCGGTATAAAACAAAATACGCTCCGATGTTGTAGTTTTACCGGCATCGATGTGTGCCATAATACCAATGTTTCTGGTCTTACGGAGCGCGTCTATGGATTTGGTTTTTGTAGCTGACATGATACTTATTGTAATAATTTAAAATCTGAAGTGGGCAAATGCTTTGTTGGCTTCGGCCATACGGTGGGTTTCGTCACGTTTACGAACTGCACCACCTTCATTGTTGGCTGCATCCATAAGTTCGCGTGAAAGCCTGCTGGCCATTGACTTATCATTTCTGCTTTTTGCAGACTTAATAATCCATCTCATGCTAAGTGCCGTGCTGCGTTCCTGTCTAACTTCTACAGGAACCTGATATGTAGAACCTCCAACCCTGCGGCCTTTCACCTCAATCATTGGAGCCGCATTACTAAGTGCATCGCGGAATACATCAATACCGGGACGGCCGGTTTTTTCTTCAATAATTTCGAATGCCTGATAAAGAATTTTGCGCGCAACGTTCTTTTTACCGTCTTTCATTAGACTATTCACAAAACGGGTAACCATTTTGTCTTGAAAACGTGCATCTGGTTGAACTATTCGTCGCTCTGCTGATCTTCTACGCATTGTTTTGGCAAATCTTAAGTTGTAAAAACGATTATGTTACTTTTTAGGCCTTTTTGTGCCATAAAGGCTGCGGCCTTGTTTCCGCTCGCTGACACCCGCTGTGTCTAAAGCACCACGTATTATGTGGTAACGAACTCCCGGAAGGTCTTTTACTCTTCCGCCCCTGATAAGCACAATACTGTGCTCCTGCAGGTTGTGTCCTTCACCCGGTATATAGGCCGAAACTTCTATTTTATTGGTCAGGCGCACACGGGCTACTTTTCTTAGTGCTGAATTAGGTTTCTTGGGAGTTGTTGTATAAACCCGAGTACATACACCTCGACGTTGCGGACAAGCCTGCAAAGCGGGAGCTGTTGTCTTACTCGTTTTATTTTTTCTTCCCTTACGAACTAACTGTTGTATCGTTGGCACGTTGATTCTTGTTTAATTGCTGTTTTGTATAAAATTTCAAAGACTTTAAATATATCACTTATTGACCCAATTACGCAAATAGATAATGCACATTTATTCTTAAGAGATTTACAGACGTACTATATTCCAGCTTTAATTGACTATTAATCTCAATTGGTAGTCAATTATTTGTCAATTGATATGTATCGATATATCGATAATTAAATTTGAACAGCTTGCAAAGCTCCCAAAAATTGTCCTTCGAGAGTACATTATTGCTATGGTTTAGGAGTTTAGATGTTCAGGAGTTGAGGGGTTGAAAGCTCAAATGCTCCTGTGAGCCATAAGATCATCACTTTTGTGACAAATGGTAACCCGAACCCCACACCTGCGCTGTAGGTGCAGTACCATGTTGATGGTGAGGAAAGCGATCCCTGAGCGGAGCCGAAGGGCAAGCGGTTAGCGGATCCTTTTTCCTTACTTATTCATACCACTGATTCAATAATTTAAAACATAGTATAAACTTAATTAAATCAATATCTTGGTAGGGACGTTGCATGCAACGTCCCTACGAATGGAGCCCTTGGCACACTTATAAATTATTCAACCTTGGGAGATTTCTCACGCATGCATTGGGTTGGCTGGAATTTACTATACAATTAAGCTTTTTACCGTTTAGTAGAGTCTGCGTTCGAAATGACACAGTCTTACATTCAATTCCATTCCTTCGCGTCTTTGCGACTTGGCGGTTCATAAAATTACAACTTAATAGAACCAAATAATCAATAGCACCATAAAAAGCCTGCATTTGATTTTTTTACCTTTATATTTAACCCCGATACTTAAACCAATTACAATAATAAGGCCGAAACGCACATGAAGGTGCTTTCAGATATTAAGGGAATCAGCAAAAACCGATTAAACGCTTTAAATAAATCGGGCATATTTAGTATTTCTGATCTGATTAATTACTTTCCCCGCGCCTATCTCGACAGAACCCGGTTTTCTAAAATAGGCTCAATTATTAAGTATGATGAACACACCACCGTTTCAGGTACAGTTACTGATATATCCGAAGCGGGTTTTGGGAAGTCGAAACGTCTTGAGGTCACTATTAAGGATGAAACCGGCGGACTGAAATTGGTTTGGTTCAGGGGTCATTCCTACATTAAACGCCTGCTGAAACCCGGCATTACGGTATCTGCATTCGGACAAGTAAAGCGATTCGGGCGTCATTTAAGTATCGCGCACCCAGATGTCGAGAAACTGGATGACAATTACAGCTTCAGTATAACCACCGGTATTATTCCCATTTATCCTGGAAATACCTTTCTCAAGAACACCTATATAACAAGTGCTGTACTCCAAAAGTGGATGAAGCAAATTCTGGATGCTCAAACTTTCGAGGAGTTCATCCCCAAAAACCTTCTCGACAAACACCGTTTACCTGAAAGAGAACAAGCATATCAACTTATTCATTTTCCTGAATCTGTGAGTGACTACCAAGATGCTGTCAGGCGATTCAAGTTCGAGGAGTTGTTCCTTTTTGAACTCGGCGTTCATAAAATGAAGCTCTATAAAAGCAACAGAGCCAAAGCGGAAGTGGTGACAAAACCGGGCGAATATACCAAGCGTTTTTTTAATGAAATCATCCCTTTTTCGCTTACTGAAGGGCAAAAAGCCGCGTTAACGGATATCAAGAAAGACCTTATTTCGGGGAATCAGATGAACCGGTTAATTCAGGGGGATGTTGGTTCGGGTAAGACCATCGTGGCGATGGGTGCTATATTAATGTGTATCGATAACGGCCTGCAAGCCGCCTTTATGGCACCCACCGAAATTCTGGCTGAACAGCATTATTACACTTTAACCCGATTTCTGGAGCCGCTTGGCCTGAATATTCGTCTGCTAACAGGTGGACAAAAAACCAGCCTTCGTCGTGATATTTTAAGTGACATTGCCGGTGGTACAGCACAAATCACCATCGGAACCCATGCATTGGTACAAAAAGAAGTGAAATTTAATCGGCTGGGAATTGCCGTTATAGATGAGCAACATCGTTTTGGTGTAATGCAGCGTTCGGTTTTTCTGGATAAAGCGAATAATCCACATTTACTGGTAATGTCAGCTACGCCCATCCCCCGCTCTCTGGCGCTTACGCTTTATGGGGATATGGATGTCTCTATTATTAAAGGTTTACCAAGCGGCAGAAAACCTGTCGTGACCGCCATCAGAGGAGAGAAAAAGCGTCCGGATGTGTACCGTTTTCTGGAATCTACACTTCAGGAAGGTGGTCAGGCCTACATTGTGTATCCTTTGGTTGAAGAATCGGAAGCCATGGATTTAAAAGACGCCACTGCCGGGTTCGAAAACGTTACGCGCCAATTCCCCGAACATCGTGTTGGGTTACTACACGGTAAAATGAAGAACGACGAAAAAG
>SLDG01000103.1 GCA_007125355.1 Balneolales bacterium
GAATCCGTTATCTGAATTACGGCGAAATGAAGCGAACAGATGAATCGGGAATTGTGACCGGAGATTTCAACGCCGGTGACCTTGCATTTACAACAGGAATTACCCGGGAGTGGTTTGAAGGGTTGCATGCTGGAGCATCAGTTTCATTAATTTATTCGTCTTATGCGGAATATTCCTCGACTGCCATAGGGTTAAATCTTGGCGCTCGATACTATATAGAAGACCTCGGTTTGCATGTAGGCGCGGCAGTCCTGAATATTGGCTCGCAGCTTTCTGCTTTTGATACCCGCAAAGAAAAATTGCCTCTCGATGTAAGGGTGGGCATTTCGCGCAGGTTAGAATACATCCCCATAAGATTAATGGTTACAGCTCACAGCCTGAACCGCTGGAAACTTGAAACCCAAAATGACGAAAATCCCGGTTTTACGGATTACTTTTTCAGACACCTGAAATTTGGTGGTGAACTATTACTTTCTGAAAATGTAATGCTTCGTGCAGGATACGACCATCTTAAGCATCAGGAATTAAAAACAAGTACCCGGCTTGATTCCGCAGGATTTAGTTACGGTTTGGGAATCCGATACCGGGGAATTACGTTTGATTTCAGCAGAAGTTCATTTAGTGAACTCGGTGGAGTTACCAGAATTGGTATTCAAACCTGGCTATAATAAAAAAAACAGTAGTAGAACTGAACTATGATTAGATATCTCACAGCCGGCGAATCACACGGTCCGGAATTAACCGGAATTATTGAGGGAATGCCGGCAGGTGTAACATGTACATCAGAAGACATCTCGCTTCATCTTGCGCGTAGACAAGAAGGTTATGGGCGCGGTGGCAGAATGGCGTTCGAGAAAGACAAGGTAGAGATTAAAGCCGGAGTGCGCTTCAGCAAAACGATGGGAGGCCCCATTAGTTTACATCTGGCAAACAGGGCATGGCTTAAAGATGCCGACAACTGGCCGGTAACAATGGCTGTGGAGGGCAGTGATCCCGGTGCAGAAAAAATTACACTGCCAAGGCCGGGGCATGCCGACCTTGTTGGAGTCCAAAAATATGGTTTTGATGATATTCGCCCCGTTATTGAACGCTCAAGTGCCCGCGAAACGGCTATGCGTGTAGCCTGCTGTGGAGTGGCCCGGCAATTATTGAAAGAATTGGGCGTCGAAATTGGCGGACATGTAATTCGTATTGGTGAAAACGGCTACCAAAGCTGGGATGAAATCAGGCAGCAAACCGAAGATTTAATCCAACATGGCGGCGAATCTTTGTATCGTGAAGCAGATAAATCTGAAGTCAGATGCCTGAACGAAGAACTTACAGCCAATATGGTAGATGAAATAAAAAAACGCCGTAAGCAAGGCTCTTCGCTTGGTGGGGTGTATGAAATTGTAGTTACAGGATTACCTGCAGGACTTGGCAGCTATGTACACTGGGACAGAAAACTCGACGGACAAATTGCGCAGGCCATCATGAGCATCCAAGCCATGAAAGGCGTACAAATCGGGCTCGGCTTTGAAGCCGGTGCCAGACCGGGACACGAAGTACATGATGCCATCACCAAAGAAAATGGATATTTCCGCCGAGAATCGAACCGTGCCGGCGGACTCGAAGGCGGGGTTACTACAGGAATGCCGTTAATTGTACAGGGGATTATGAAACCCATACCTACCATGCTCGATCCAATCGGCACAGTTGATATTGCCAGCGGAGAAACTACAAAAACCCGGTATGAGCGTTCTGATGTCTGCGCGCTGCCAAGAGCAGTTGTGGTTGCAGAAAGCGTACTCGCGCCGGTTATCGCAAATGCAATCCTCGATAAGTTTGGCGGGGACTCACTATCGGAAATTAAAAACAGGTTTGAGGAAGCAAAGAAGTATTTATAATGGCAAGTAACCGAATTGAACAACTAAAGTCTTTTTTAGAAGATGACCCTAAAGATAGTTTTACCCGGTTTGCTCTGGCGTTAGAGTATCAAAAGTTAGATGATTTAGAGGCTTCAATCGGGTTATTTAATGAGATAATTGCTGACGAACCTGATTATGTAGGCGTTTATTACCATCTTGGTGGTATTTACGAAAAACTCGGCGACTTAGAGAAAGCAGCCCGAATATATACCACAGGCATTGATGTGGCCGTTAAAATTAATGATCACCATGCCGGCAAGGAACTTAGGGAAGCCTTGATGGAAATTGAATAAATACAAATAAAATCAAGAAAACATGAAATACATTTTAGCTGTCTTGCTTTGTATCACATTTTTAACGCTACCTACTGATGATGTTTATGCTCAACAGGCCGAAGAGCCCCAAACCCATGTGGTAGAACCGCGTGAAAACCTGTTTTCGGTGGCAAGAAAATATGGTATTACTGTACAGAATATCAGAGATTGGAATAATCTCGAAACAGATGTTCTGACTCGTGGTCAGGTACTTTTCGTCTCTGAACCACCGGCAACACCGGAACCGGTTGAACAGCCGTCAACGGACACACAGCCTGAATCTGTGGTAGAAGCGCCAAAAACCATTATTAAAGAAGATGGCACGAAAATAGAACCTATCATTCATGTTATCAGCAGAGGCGAAACTTTGATGGGGCTTTCCAGATTGTATGAGGTTCCATTGAGCGGGTTGAGAGAATGGAATAAAATGGACTCAGATATTTTGAGCATTGGGCAGCAGGTAGTGGTAGGATTTGATACCACATTTGTTCAAACAGCCGATATAGATATAGCTGATTTGGTGGTAGAAGATGAACAAGTTGAGCTGGTTAGTCCTGAGTTTTTTGATACTCTGCCTGAAGATGATCGTTTGTCAGTTGAAACAGAAACCACAACCGCCCAGTTTTATACCGTTAGAAGGGGAGATACCTTGTCTTCAATATCAAGAAGGTTTGGCGCCAGCCTTAACGACCTCAGACGCTGGAATGAAATCCGTGGTGATGTAATTACAGTCGGACAGGAATTGATTGTCGGGCGTACTGTAGCGGCTTCAGTTGTAACCGGACTTGGTATAGAATCCACAGCACAGGGCAGATTCTACGAATATGAAATGCAAAGAAATGACAGCATTTTTAGAATTTTACTCAATCATCAGATGGATGAAGTCGATTTCAGAGCGCTGAATGGGGGATTGTCGCCGACGGATGTTCGTCCTGGAATGACGGTCGTATTACTTGCTCCCCCAACAGTAAGCCATTCGAATCCATATCTCGTGCATGTGGAGACAACATCGCAAGACAGCTCTTCAGATGATTCTCCATACACAGGCGTAACTTTATATAGTGATTCGGAAAGGGGCAGAACAACAACCAGCGGGGAATTGTATAATCCAAACCACCTAACGGCTGCGCATCAAACTCTGCCGCTTGGTTCTGTTGTACATATCGTAAATCCTGAAAATGAGAAAGGTGTTTTTGTACTGATAAACGACAGAATCACAAACCGAAGTATTAAATTAAGTAGAAAGGCCTATGAAGTTTTAGAGCTAAATCGTGCACAAGAGCCACGTGTGGCCATTAACACTTCTGTAAACTAAGCGTCGAAGCTTATCAAATTACTAAACAGTTTTATCCGAAGAGGTATTTCTGCGTTTAGCGATTGCCGCGTGTTCCTGTTCTTCTTTCTTCATTTTAACACCTTTTTTGCTGCCATAATATGCACCAAGGGTTACCCCGATTGTTAACACTACAAAAAAGACTCCCTCTGCTAATGCATCCAAAAAGATATCTCCTTTTGCCCTTATAAGGCCGAAAGCCGGCAACAGTATCAATAAACCATTAATGTAGGGATACCGCTCAAAAATAAACGGTTTTCGAATATATCGTCTTGTAATCAGATAGGATATCCCAAAATAGGCTAAACCGAATCCTAAAAGTGCAGCAGTTCCAATAAGGTCAGGTCGTTGAGTTGTGGCAATAAGATTATTTGAAATCAGGTAAAGCATCGCGCCAATAAGGAGCGAATACGTAATATATGAGAACGTTCTGGCAATAGTTTGCTTTTTGGGATCTACGTGTTGTGCTTGTTTCAATAGTATGGTTATTTATAAGTGTTGCTAAAAATCCTGATATTCAATCTGTCAGGGGGTGGGGCCGGGCCGGGAGGTAAGCCAAATTTGCGGATCGACATTTTTGTTTCCTTCTCTCACGAGAAAAAACAGAACAGAGCCATTATAGGATGTTTCATCTCCCGAAAGGCCGATTACATCTCCGGCTTTTACCACAGTATTTCGCCTTACAAAAGACTCAGTTAAATTTCCATAGGCGGTAATGTAATTACCGTGGTTAATTAAAATCATGGTATCGTATCCGTGGACATCCACCACATCCGAAACAAAACCATCATGCACTGCCATAACCCTGCTCTGGGGTTCAGTGGTTATTTCGATGCCAAAATTTGGTATAGTAGTTCTGTACACCGGATCAACCCGGTTCCCAAAACGAGTGGTTACGGCACCGCTGTTAACTGGCCATGGGATATTTCCTCGTCTTGACCGAAACCGTTCACCGATTGTACGGAGCTCCTGCTCGCTGAGCATAATAGCATCAGGCCGACGCACAGGCTCAGAAAAACGCGCGATTTCCCGTTCTCTTTCAGCAGGATTTTGAATTCTTTCGGCTTCAGCCAACCTGCGTAAACGCTCGCGCTCAAGCATTTGGAATCGCTCTTCTTCTTCCCGACGAACACGTTCGTATTCAGCAATAAGCTCATTGATGGTGCGGTTAAGGTCTTCCACGCGCTGCCTGCTTTGAGCAAGTCTGCTCTCGAGTGCGCTGCGGTCGCGTTGCAGTTCCGCAATCAAACTTTCCTGTTGCCTTCTTCTTTGCTCAAAAACTCTCCGTTCAGCCTCGGCTTCCTCCAGACTGGCGGCATTACGTTCCCGGGCCATATTCATTTCTTTTTCTTTAGTCCGGATACGTTCCTGAGCTTCCCGAACTTCCATTATTTGTTCTTCCCTGAAGGCTTCAAAGCGGCGAAGATAATGGCTTTTTACCTGCATTTCGTTAAAAGACCTTGCAGTAATCAGCAGCATGAGTTCACTATCGCGCCCGTGGACATACAAATGTCTTAAAATCGTTTGGTAATTTTCAATCATGCCTTCGAGTTCGGCGGTGTATTGGTCGTAGGCCTGCTGCAATACATTAAGCTCGTTTCGGATTTCATCCTGCTCTTCCTGTAATCTTACCAGAATTTGATCTCTTAGGCTTATTTCTCTTTGCAGGTTTTGAAATTGACTGTAACGCTGCTCATATTCTGTAGCCGCCTCAGTGAGTCTGCCTTCAATTCTGCGAATTTCGGTTCTTAGTACTTCAATATCATTACGGGCTTTATCTTGTCGTGCCTGAATTTCATTGCGCATTTGCTCGAAATCCTGAGCATAGGAATCCTGAGCGAAAACCGGGAATAAAACGGCAGCAACGATAAGGGGAAACAGCCAAAGGGTATATGTAGATTTATCTGCGTTCAATGTAAACCGATTCCGGAATGTTAATATCAAAAGATAATTCAGATGGATTGACTTCCAGTCCACGAATAGTCAGAAAAATATTGGATTTTCTGTCATTACTCAATATTTGAATTCGCCTTGGCAACAAAACTCCGGCAATACTTCCATGGCTGGAAAAAATAAACGTATCAAATGCGTCGGGTTTTGATGTCGGGGATGTCATCTCAATTCGAGCAAGATGTCCATCTGCTTTACTTACGAACATCTGTTTGCCATCATAAAGTTTAAGCAGCCAAAGCGAATCATCATGGAATACAGCTTCCACATCATCGGCATTTAACTCAGGTAAGAGAAATTCGAGGATATTGAATGCGGTAAATCCGTTAAGCAGCATGTTACGTGAGTCTGAAGCGCTCATTTTCCACGCTTTTTGATTAATGCGGTCATAGATTAGTACTGAATCAGGGTCGGTCAGAATCCGGCCGCCTTCAATACCGAGATTATTTCGTATTCGTAGTAAAGATTGTGCTCTGTCGCTGGTGAAAAACAACGTGGCCTGCTCGCTGTAATCCGGACCGCTTGCCTGTGCCTGTGCTCTGCCATCTACACTATGTATGGCATGCGATGAAACCGGCATAAAATTGATAATATCTTCTGCAGTCGTTTCCGAGGGTTCGAAGCCTTCTGAAACAAGCACATCAGCCGTACGCGGACTACATCCCAAAAACAAAAATAAAGCCGAAAGTGTAAAAGCCAGTGAATAAGAATGTCTTGATATCACCTGATTTTTTCAATTAAGTGTTCTTTAGACTCGTCTAATTCAAACGCTTTTTGCCACCATTTTCTTGCATTTTCCATGTCGCCTTTGGCTTCGTACACATCCCCAAGATGCTCATTTACAACAGCACTTGCATCGCCGGTTTCAATGGAAGCATGAATGTATTGATGCGCTTTTTCGTAATCGCCCATTTTGAAATAAATCCAGCCGAGTGTGTCAAGATATGCTGCATTTTCAGGCTCGGCTTCAAGTGACCTGAGTGACATTTCAAGAGCTTTTTCCAATTCCATATTTCGCACCGATAAAAAATATGCGTAGTTATTTAGTGCCACATCGTTGTCTCTGTTCAGGCGTAAAGCCATTTCGTAGGCTTCATCTGCTTTCTCCCAGTCTTCTTTTTGTGACCTTGAATCGCCTAAAACGGTATAAATCTGTGACCGGAATTCGCGTTGAGATGGTGCCGCGGCAGCGCGCTCGAGCCAGTCTATGGCTTTGTCGCTATCATCTTTAAGTAAATACGCATTTCCAACCAAAAAGAGAACAAACGCGTCATCGGGTATGGCTTCATCGGCTTGCTTACCTACCTGAATCGCTTCCTCAAACTTGTCTTCAATCAAAAGCATTTGAATTCTTTGTCGCCATGCCGGTTCATTTTCAGGAAGCAGCCTGTTGGTTTCTATGAGGGCCTTCATCAGCCTTTCGTCATCACGAATGTAATTGAAATATTCGGCCGCAAGAGCGTGAGCATAACCGAATTCGGGTTCTGCTTCAAGGATTTGTGTGATAAGTAACTCGGCAGATTCACCAATTTCAGTATTGCCGGGATTTCTGAAATAGTTGTTCATAACGTACTGGGCTAACTCAACCTTGGTAATGGCTGGCACCCGGGGGTTTCTGATAATCCTGGATAACATTTCAGTGGCTTCATTCCATTTATTTTCAGCCACAAGCATGTCGGCTACGGCGACTATAGTTTCTTCGTCATCAGGGTTAATTTCCAATGCGCGTTCAAGAGCTTTTCGGGCTTCTGTTTTATTGCCATCCTCGAGATGATACCGGCTTATTTCCTGTAAAACGCCAAGGTTTTCAGGCTCTAATTCTGACATTCTTTCGAGTTGCACAAGTGCGGAATCGCGCTGCCCGAGGGTTCGGAAGTTCCTGAATTTTTGAAAATAAACCTGAACATCAGGTCCTCTAAGTTGCAGTATGCGGTCGTAAGTCCTGTTGGCATCAAGTAATTTGCCATGCATGGTTTGCACTTGTGCAAGGTTATATATGACATCAACCTCAGCAGGATGAAACTCGAGAAGTTTTTGGAGTTCATCTATAGTAGCCTGATTTTTACCTGCTTTCCTGTAAATTTCAGCCAGTTTAAGGCGATACCATTTATTTTCAGGCTCCATTTCTACAGCACGTTTACCGTAATAAGCGGCTTCCACCAAATCATCAATCTGATAGAAAGCATCGGCTATCGAAAAGTCAAGTCCGGCAGACGGGCCAAGGTAACTTCTGGCTTTTACGAGTAATTCGGCTGCTTCTTTAAAATTTTCGAGCTCAAATTCAGTGATACCAAGCACAAAATAGCGGCGTCCTTTAGATTCATCAACCTCTGATATTTGTTCGGGTGCTTCGGGTAAAG
Organism: Balneolales bacterium; assembly: GCA_007125355.1. GTDB lineage: Bacteria > Bacteroidota > Rhodothermia > Balneolales > Cyclonatronaceae > SLDG01. Next base: position 7,865 of record SLDG01000103.1, read on the forward strand.
CAGGCGGAGTTTGCGCCCATCCCTGCTCTGCAAAAAGGAAAAATGGAAGCAGTGCGATGGTAAAAAAGCTAATCAGGTATTTCATAAAGAGGGATTAATTCGATAAAAATATGTAACGGCAGTAAGCAGCTCGTGGTATAATAAGAAGGTTTTTATAAATACCAAGATAAAGCAGGTATTTATTTCTTGGTATGACAGGGTAGTGTGCTGGTCTAACGTAAATTTATACATTAAACAATCACCTACTCTGGCACTTCAAAAGCATTCGGGTAATATGCTTATGACAGATTGACTCAATGATTTAATTTTAATTTAACATTAGTTTATATATATTTTCTGCTCTACTCCTGCAAAAGGACAAACGAAAAACTAAATTAATAAAGTATGAAGAAAACTATCCTATTCTTAATTTTTGTATTTGGTGCTTGTGGTTACTCATTTGGTCAAGCAATCCCGGAGAACCCAACGCCAGGTATGTGTTATGTTCGATGTATTACCCCGGACGAATTCAGAGAAGTTACTGAAACTGTTGTAATCACACCATCATTTACTGAATTACGTGTAATACCGGCGACTTATCGTGAAGTTACAGAACGTGTTGTTATCAGAGAAGCTTCTGTTGAATATGTATATGTTCCTGCAGTATATGAAACAGTACAAATGACCTATGCTTCCAGAGAAGGTGCAGCTGACTTAGAGGTTGTGCCTGCTGAATTTGTAACAGAAACTGAAACTTTTACAATGAAACAAGCTACTACAAAGTGGGAGTATGTGTTAATGGAGGATTGTAACCCAGATGTAGATGGTGATTGTATGGTTGCATGTTTTGTTGAGTACCCGGAAGAAACAAGAACAATAGAAACGCAAAGGCTGGTTTCCGATGCAACTACACGGGAAAGATCCGGAAATACTGTTGAATCTACATATAGCAAACGTGTTATTAGAACACCGGCAAGATACGAAGAAAGAGAGATTCCAGCTGAATACGGAACGATTACACGTTGGGTAGTAGATCAACCTGCCAGAGTTGAGAGTGTTACTGTTCCAGCAGTTACAGAAACAATTGCCAGACAAGAATTGGTTGCTCAAGGTGGAATGGCAGTTTGGGAGGAAATTGACTGTGATCTTGTACTCACACCGAATATTCTTCCGATTTTATATGAACTTAACAGTGCGGCTTTAACACCCGAGGCGAGAGATATAATTGATACCTATTTACTTGCTTTAATGCAGGAGTCACCTGGCCTGCGAATTGAGATTATGTCTCATACAGATTCAAGAGGCAGTGCTGCTTATAATCTTGAATTATCTCAACAAAGAGCCCAATCTGTTGTAGATTATCTGGTTGCAAACGGAATAAACAGAAACAGACTCGAAGCAAAAGGATTTGGCGAGACTCGCCTGAAAAACCACTGTGCCGAAGGTGTTCAGTGTACTGAAGCCGAGCATCAGGAAAACAGAAGAACTGAATTCCGCATAATCCAGGAATAATCTGATTTAATTGCATAAAAAAAGCCATATTGTTAATCCAATATGGCTTTTTTTTGATGTAAAATGAGTGATTTGTGCTATTCCCGAATACTGTAAACTGCCAATTCAGTTATATTCCGATGAAGCTCTATACCAAATGAATTGTTAAACTCTTTTTTCATCAGGTCGAAATCCGTATAGTTAATATTCCAATCATATGTATTTGTGTCGTTTCCGTTATAAATAAATATTTCACTCTTTCTAATTCTACTCATTAAAACGGCTAACTGTTGTATCGATTGATCATTTACCAAAATGGTATCGCTGCCTAATATGTAACTTACGGCGTCTTCCCCCCAGTCATACGTTGAACTATCCCACAAAGCAGCATTTTCAGAAACTCTGAGTTCAATAGTTTCCATTTCTTTATTATTGACGTCTAAGGCTAAACCAAACTCATTTAAAATTCTCACAGCTGTTACATGGCTATATCCCCAAAAATGGGTAGGGGCTTCAAATTCAACATAAAAGTCCTCGATGTTTTCGAAGTAAATCTGTTGAGGCCTGATTTGTAAAGCAGATGCTATTAAGTAAGATAGTTTGCCGGAAAAATTGATTTCGTATGCATCTTTGATAAATTCGTAATCAGTTTCCAAATCGGTGATTTTATTAATTTGCATACTTTCAGCAACAACTCTTTTTGTTACCGTATTTTTAACATTTAAAATAGTATCTAAGCCGCCACTTCGTACTCTGGAATTTGCATTTGCAAGATTTCTAATCAGGCTTGATGATAATCTGCCGGGATGGCCTCTCCATACTTCCCTTCCGGCTCTGTTCAAAATTACAACAAACGGCCTTGCGGGTACATTGTGTTTTCTGAATGTGTAAAATTCAGCGTCCTGAAGCACCATTAACTGTATTGGATTTACCTCAAGATAGCCAGCTATAGTTGAATAAAGTTCGTCTGATATTGCAACAGCAAAAAATTCATCTTTATGAATATTTTGATAAATCTCTATCTGTTTTGTGGCAGGCCGGCACGGAGCGCACCATGTAGCCCAAAAATCGATTAATATCAGTGGCTGATTATTGTACCCTACAATATCATTATTCTTAATGAGTGTATTAGCGTTAATGGGGACATCTAAAGCGTTCTCATTTTCAAATGTGCTAAAGAGTAATGAAAGCAGTATGAGTAAACCTATCATAATTTTTTTAGCCTTGCTAATTGATACTGGTACTGGCTGAACCTAATATTATTTTTTCTTCGGTGTCTTGCTGTACAAACAAGACGATTTTTAAATTATCCTTATCCCAGTTCTCGTTTATTGGTTCAGAAAACCTAATTTTTATAATATTATCAGGTTTTAATTCTATGCCACGAGTGTTGGGAAACATAGCTCTGACTACATGGTCATGTATTTTGCTGCCGTTAGGGGCATCGTGCTCGATATTGCTTTCCACCAGTGCAGACCTTAGCACTGAGTTTTCCGGAATTGGTTCTCCATTTAATGTTTTAATTTCGATATCAAATTCTAACAGAGCTTCATTTGTCTTTGCATTTACAGATATGTTAAGGGAAGGCTCAGTTGTTAATAACGTATCTGCAGTTTCGAACCAATCTGCAATAGTTATACCAAAATTTGTGCCGTTTACAAATGCTGTTGGTACTCTTTGAATTCTTCCGTAATAAGAGGCTCTGCCCATAACAGGTGCTGGATTCTCGTGGTAAAAAAAACACCCAGCACCCGGCCCCCACATGGGATATTTAATGATATGAATACGGTCACGTTCGGGATGTTCATCTAACCAACTTCTGATTCTTGCATCAGATTGAGCACACCCGGGACACGTACTGCTTGAAAAAAGTTCTATAACAACATCAGACTGTGGTAGCTCAGACTTTTTTTCCGGTTCAGTTTCTGAGATGAAAAAAGTAGATGCTGTGAAAAGGAGAAAGGAAAGAAGATAGTTCATAAAACTAAAATAGTTAATAATTATGAAGTTAGATTAATATATAGAAATTTTAGAAAAGATAAAATGATAAGATATTGCATCATTTTTCCAGTGTTTAGAGGCGTTATAAAACACTGCTCTAACGTAGAATAGTATTAAATAAGTACCTGAATGAGATTAATCTAAAGTTTCTCGCCAGGTATTAAGCGCCTCAAAAGCCGGTTTCATACGTGATCCGTACCAACTAAACCACTCTCCGTTTACCAATATGATGCGTGAATCCGGTAATTGACTCTGAAATTCATCTATATGTTTATCAGAAAAGGGATAAGGCTCGCTGCTAAGTAAAACCACATCAGGATTTTCTTGTTTTAAATTTTCAATGGTGATTTCGGGATATCTTGTTTGATCTCCAAAAACATTTTCGAGCCCCCAGTGGTTCATTACATCATGTATGTAAGTGTCGTGCCCCACAGTCATCAGGGGATTTTTCCAGATGAGATAAGCGGCTTTCAACGGTTCAGGTTTGGGTGTTTCAATGAGCATCATCCCGATTTCATTAACTAAAGCGTGTGATGCATCCCTTTTGCCAAGTTTTTCTCCAAGTTCATTGATACCAAGTAATGCATCTGTAATCGACGAAATATCGGTCACTATTACCTTGCTGAATGCCCTGATGGCCTCAATATCTTCTTTTCGGTTTTCTTCTTTGTTAGCGACAACGAAATCCGGTTGTATCTGCTTAATTTTTTCAATGTTTGGACTCTTTGTTCCACCTATAATCGGTATCTGCTCAATTATTTTTTTGGGATGTACACAAAAACGGGTGCGGCCGACCACTTCTTTTTCAAGCCCGATGTCAATCAATAATTCCGTGAGGCTGGGTACAAGGCTGACAATTTTCATACTATTCAGAATTTGTTTAACACAGATAGCGCCTGCCCTATATAACCCCCGCCAAACAGGTTTACATGAACAAGCAGTGGGTATAAATTATAGATATCGGTCCTTGATTCAAAACCGGGCTGAAGAGGGTAGGAGCTGTTATATGCGTCATAAAAAGCAGAACTGAATCCTCCAAAAAGCCGGGTAAAAGCAATTTCAATTTCTCTGTGGCCGTAATAAACAGCAGGGTCTATCAGTGCGGTTTGGTCATCGGGCGCGGCAATGAAATTCCCACTCCACAAATCGCCATGCAAAAGTGAAGGAGGTTCATCGGGGATGATTTCCGGTAACTTCGCGAACATTTGTTCCATTTTTTTAAAGCAGGATGCCTGCATTTTCCCGGCATCCACTGCCATTTTTAATTGAAGTTCAATTCTGTGTCTGCGAAAAAAAGTGAGCCAGTCATTCTCAGAAGTATTTGGTTGAGGCAGCCTGCCGATGTAATTATCGTGGTTGAGTCCCCACGAATCATTATGGTTTTTGTGCAGCGCCGCGAGCGACTCTCCGAATTTTGTGAACATAACATGGCTCGTCGGCGCGCTATCAACCTTACTTATGGCCAGCCATGAATACGCATCGTTCTTGCCCATCCCGAAAACCTCAGGTATAATGAAACTCTCGGTGTTTTTTTTGAGCAAATCAAGACCCTTGGCTTCCACTTCAAACATGGAAAAAAGAGAAGGCGTATTCCATTTAAGGACAAAATCCTGTTTCTCACCGACAACAGCAGCCACATTATTTATGGAACCACCACCGAGGGGAGTGGAACGTGTAGCTTTTATTCCGGTTGCTTCAAATACAGATTCTTTGAGGGATGCAGGAATCACTTACTTGGTAATTTGTGGTTTTAATTCAGTTAGCAAAGCTTCACAACTGCGTTTCACTATTTTAAAAACGTTATCGAATCCACTAAGGCCACCGTAGTATGGATCGGGTACATTTCCGTCTTGTGGCGTTGTGTCAAAATCACGCATCAGAACCACTTTGCTTTTTTGATCATCTGTATGCGCCATTTTCAGGAGTTCTTTCTTGTTGGAGTAGTCCATTGCAACAACAAGATCGAAGTAATCCAAATCAGATGAAACCACCTGTCGGGCGCGGCTCAATAATTTTACGCCATACGATTCGGCAACACTTCGGCTTTTACTGTTAGCCGGTTCCCCTGAATGCCATGCCGATGTTCCGGCAGAATCAATTTCAAAATATTCTTCAACCCCGGCTTCGTTTACCAAATGCTGCAAAACTCCCTCGCCTGTCGGACTCCGGCAAATATTGCCAAGGCAAACAAATACAATTTTATAGGGGGCATTTTTGGTAATAGGCCTTTTTTTGATATCCATAAATAGAAAACGTTGTTTTGATGATTAAAAATTTTGTGCAATGAGATTACATCCCGAAACTAATAATATGACAGTGGTGTGTTATCCTAAAAGACCTGTCAGGTTTTGCTTTTCCGTTGCAGTTTTAAATATATGATTTCTAAAACCTGACAGGTCTGCATCATATTAAAATTGACTTTACACTAATCCAATTGCTGATTAATGATGCTCTCTAAATCTCTGCCGGTAAACTCCAGCATTTGCGCGGCACTTTCAGCAAGTTCGCTTTCGGGGTATTTGTCTAAAAATTCCTGATACGTTTTTCGGGCTGCGTCATGATCCCCGATTAATTCCCCCTGCGTGTAAGCAATCAGGAACAGCGAACGCATAGCGTGGTCACTTTCAGGAAATTCGTTTATCACCCGCCTGAACATGCTGATGGCTTTGTTGTATTCATTTAATCCATCTGCTCTCAAATTAGCTGCTCTGAAAAGCATTTCGGGTGCTTCTTCGTGATCGCTGTATCGGTCGGCAAAAATACGGTAGTCTTCAACTAACCGAATAGCGCGTACGTTAAAATCAGGACTTTGAGGATTATTTTGTATCAAATCCATTAAACGCTGTTCATTTTGTCTGATTTCCTGAAGTTTTTTTTCAACGCTTTCTAATTCTTCGGCTGACGATTCGGGACTGCATGCTGCAATAATAAAGACAGCAAATGTAAAAGCTAAGGTTAGAAGGGGTATAAACCGATTTATCATATATTTCGGGGATAGTTTTTTATTGAATAATTGCATACATAGCTTAAGTGGTAAAATTCGTATATTTGATGTCTTAATCAAAATGCATTATGCATTTCTTTATCTCCGGGGGGAATTACGCCGGATCTGGAAAAGTATAATGCATAATACGAGTCAGAAGTTGAAATGGCACCGCATTGAATGAGTGTACATAGAAATTAACATCTTTAATGAGTAAAAAATTTAAAGAAATAAAAAACGTTGATTTCCCGAAAATCGAGATGGAAATTCTCGACTATTGGAAAAAGAACGAAATCTTTAAAAAGAGTCTTGAAACCCGTGTTGAGGGCATTCCGTTTACTTTTTACGAAGGACCGCCTACAGCAAACGGCAAACCCGGTATCCATCATGTGCTTGCCCGCACAGTTAAGGATATGTTCTGCCGATATAAAACGATTAAAGGTTACAAGGTAAACAGAAAAGCCGGCTGGGATACACATGGTTTGCCTGTCGAAATTGAGGTTGAAAAAGAGCTGAAACTGCAAGGCAGGGCGCAGGTAGAAGAATACGGTGTTGCTAAATACAACAAACTTTGTCGCGAAAGTGTATTAAAGTACAAAACCTTGTGGGATGACCTGACGAACAGAATGGGATATTGGGTTGATTTGGAACATCCCTATGTAACCTTCGAAAATGATTACATCGAATCTGTTTGGTGGGCGCTTAAAAAGTTGTATGAAAAAGACCTGCTTTATAAGGGATATAAAATCCAATGGTACTCGCCTGGAAGTGGTACAGTCTTAAGTTCACACGAAGTTAGTCTCGGCTACAAAGAAGTTCAGGATCCATCTGTTTTTGTAAAATTTCAGCTTGAGGAAGCTGAGGATACCTATTTCCTTGCATGGACGACTACACCATGGACGCTCATCTCCAATATGTTACTTGCCGTCGGCAAAGATGTGGAATATGTTCTTGTAAAACCTAAAGATGACGACAGTGAACATTTTATTCTTGCAAAAGACTGCCTCGACGTATTAGACGGGGAATATGAAATTCTGAAATCTCTGAAAGGATCTGAGCTTGCCGGTAAAAAATATAAACCGGTATTTGAGTTTGCCCGGAAAGAACATAAAGATGCGAATGCCTGGAAAGTCGTTACAGCCAACTTTGTAACCACAGAAGACGGTACCGGAATTGTACACCTTGCCCCGGCATTTGGTGCAGATGACTTTAATGTATGTAAGGCAGAAGATATCCCCCTATTCAATCCGATTGATAAAGACGGTTCTTTTGACGATTCAGTAGGTGAGTTCAGTAAATTGTGGTTTAAGGATGCCGACAAGCCTGTTTCAAAGAATCTGAGAGAGCGTGGATTGCTGTATAAGCATCAAACGTATCTCCACAACTATCCGCATGACTGGCGCAAGGGCACACCGCTGATTTCATATCCTGTTGAATCATGGTTCATTCGTACTACATCGGTTAAAGACCGCATGGTCGAGCTCAACAGTAAAATCAACTGGAAGCCGGCAAGTACCGGCACTGGAAGATTTGGTACCTGGCTCGAAAACAATGTAGATTGGGCTATTTCCAGACAGCGATTCTGGGGCACACCGCTGCCAATTTGGGAAAATGACAAAGACCCCGAAGACCGTGTTGTCATTGGCTCAGTTGCTGAATTGCGCGAAAAAGCCGGTTTAAGCAAAGAGGATGTTCCTGACCTGCATCGGCCTTATATAGATGATATTACATGGAAATCTGCCAAAGCAGGCACTTACCGCCGTGTTACTGACCTTATTGATGTTTGGTTCGATTCAGGCGCCATGCCGTTTTGCCAGTGGCACTATCCCTTTGAAAACAAAGAAAAATTCGGAGAAAATTTCCCCGCAGATTTCATTGCAGAGGGCGTTGACCAAACCAGAGGATGGTTTTATACCCTCCATGCCATCGCTACCATGCTTTTCGATAAGCCCGCGTATATGAATGTGGTTTCAAATGGACTCGTTTTAGATGCCAATGGCGAAAAAATGAGTAAGTCGAAGGGCAACACGGTCGATCCTTTTGAGGTAATCAGAAATTATGGTGCTGATACTGTTCGTTGGTACATGATGAGCAATACAGCGCCCTGGGAAAACCTGAAATTCAGCGAAGATGGCCTGAAAGAAACCAGAAGAAAATTCTTCAATACGATAATGAATACGTATTCTTTCCTTGCAATGTACGCTAATATCGATGGGTGGACCTATGCAGGAACACCTATTCCAATGCCTGACCGTCCGGAAATGGATAGATGGGTAATTTCAAGGCTGAACACAACTGTAAAACTGGCGGATCAATATTATGACGAGTATGAGCCGACCAAGGCCGCGCGGGAAATTGAAACGTTTGTTGAAGACCTGAGTAATTGGTATGTAAGGCGCAGCAGACGCCGATTTTGGCGCGAGGGCAAAAGCCTTGATAAGACCTCAGCGTATCAAACTTTGTTTGAGTGTCTGCTCAGTTTATCTAAAATTATGAGTCCTTTGGCGCCATTTTTCTCTGAGTGGCTATATCGCAATTTATATGAGGTAAAACCATCTGAAGAGCAATCGGTACACCTGTCATTTTTTCCGGCGGTTGAAGAAACTTCAATTGATAAATCGCTTGAATATCGTATGAATCAGGCCAGAATTATCAGTTCTATGGTGCTTCGTATTAGAAACAAGATAAATATTAATGTGCGCCAACCCCTTGCGCGTATTATTCTGCCTACACAGAGCGATGAACACAGGCAGGCTGTTGAAAGAGTTAAGGAGATTATTCTCGACGAGGTTAACGTAAAAGACCTTGAGTATGTAGATGACGATTCCGGAATCGTACACAAAAGCGCTAAACCAAACTATCCGGTACTTGGCTCACGGCTCGGTAAAGACATGAAGGCTGCCGCCGCTCGAATAAGGGCTCTCACTAACGACGAAATTAATAAGTTTGAGAATGATGGTGGCCTGAAATTGGAAATTAATGGTACATTTTTCGCATTCGACTCAGATGATATTATAATTATACGTGATGGGCTTGAAGGCTGGGAAGTAGAAACTGAAGAAGGTGTAACCGTAGCAGCTGATACCACTCTAACCGATGCCCTCGTGATGGAGGGTATTGCACGAGAACTTGTAAACCGGGTGCAAAATATGCGTAGAGAAGCCGATTTTGAGGTTACAGACCGTATAATAATACAGGTAGACGGAGATGACATAATTCAGAAATCAATCACCGAATTAGCTTCTTACATTAAATCAGAGACACTTGCCGAAGAAATTTCAACCGGAAATAAGACCGATTTCGACTTTACAAAAGAGTGGGACCTCGATGAAAGAAAGGTTACCATTGCTATCAAGAAGAAAATTTAACCAACATTAAATAACACATCATGGAAAAAGACACGACCAATCAAGCTGAGCGGGTTTCTCCTTACTCAGATGAAGAACTCGAATATTTTCGCCAAATCATCATCAAGAAAAGAGATGAAGCCGAAAATGACCTTCAGATGCTTCAAACCTCGCTGAGAGAAAGCACAGAAAACTCTTCAGATGAATCTGCCTACTCTTTCCATATGGCAGATGCCGGCAGTGATGCTCAGGAAAGAGAAAAAACCTACATGCTTTTTAACAGAACAAAGAAGTTTATCAAGTATCTTGATGACGCGCTCACAAGAATTGATAAGAAAACGTACGGCGTGTGTAAAGTAACTGGCAAAAAAATCTCTAAAGGGCGTCTCGAGGCTGTACCACATACTCAAATCAGTATCGAAGCTAAACTGAAACAAGGCAAGTAATCACGTAGTTCTTGGCTGCAACAAAACAAAAAACCTATTGGTTTCTCGCCATTGCTATGGTCGTGCTTGTGCTTGACCAATGGAGTAA
>SLDG01000214.1 GCA_007125355.1 Balneolales bacterium
AGCTTACGTTGATTCTGCTATGGTATTGTACGACAGAGCCCTGGCAATTTTTGATGATGACCAAATAGACCGCTTCAGATGGATGTTTGACAGAGCAAGATTCATGCAAATGAATCAAAATAATATTCCGGACGGTCGACAGCGTACAATGGAAGAATATAAAGTATTGTTCGAAAAAGATGCTCCAAGATTTATAGAGCTCGCAGACGGTTATTACATCACATACCTTGTAAGAGAACTAATTGCCCTTAATGGCAGAGACAGGGCTATTGAAATAATGCTTCAATCAGAACAATATGGTGGAGAAGCCTTAAGAGCAGAATTTAACGAAATCAGAGATAGTATATTCCGCTCTCCTGATGAACGAATAGAGTTTTTGGAAGGTCAACTCGCCGATGATCCTGATAACATTGAGATCAAAAAAGAGTTGTTTACACTCTACCAGAGAACCGGTGATATTGACAGGGTAAACGAAATAGCTGTAGCTCTTTATGAAGCTGATCCGGATCTTGACAATACACTCAGGATGGCCGAAAACGCTGAAGGAAATGCGGAATATTCCCGTGCTGTACGCTTCTTACAAGAAGCATTGAATCTAACAGATGATAACAGACAAAGAGCTGAAATCAACCTTAGAATTTCTGATGCACACCTGAACATGAGAAATTTGGAAACAGCAAGAGATTTTGCGCGAAGAGCGCAGCGTCAGGCGCCATCATGGGGTGAGCCACTGATTAAAATCGCTGAAATTTACTCTCAGGCAGTTACCGATTGTTCAAGTCAGCTCGACAGATTAGATAAAGCTGTGTATTGGCTTGTACTCGATTATCTTGAGCGCGCTCAAAGAGTAGATTCAGGTGTTGCCAGTACTGTTAATCGCAGATTACCTGTATTCCGTGGTGTTACACCAACAGCCGAAGAAAAATTCTATCAGGGCTGGGAAAATGGCGACTCAGTTCGAATCGACGGGTCACTCAAAGAGTGCTACGCGTGGATTAACGGATCCACAACAGTACGATAATTTATTTTGATTATAACCGGAGCACTTATTATACTATATGAGTGCTCCGGATTTATTCCGGCCTCCCTATTTTCCATCAGCCCTGCAGTAAGTATTACCATACTACAATTTTAAAAGAGGGCGTGTATCAATCCTTCGAAAGATATATCACGGCGTTTTCTGCAGGATATTTAACTTTACTAAAAAAAGATTTATGAGCCAGTCAAAAGGGCGTAGAAACAAAAAGAAGCGCGGTGCCACGGGCAGCCGCAAGCAACATAAAAAGAAAAATCAGAAAAATACCAATGGTAAAGCTCCCGCTTTCGATACCAACGGGCCTGTTAAACCCGGGGAGGATTTTACTGGTATTCTTGAGTTGAATGAAAACGGATATGGTTTTCTGCGTAAGCTAAATCATGAGTTCACCAAAAGCCAAAACGACCCATTCATCCATGTAAATATGGTAAGAATGCATTATTTGAAGCCCGGCTTAGTTTTAGAATGTGCTACAGAGGAAGACCCAAAAAGAAACAGAAGAGTTTCAGAAATACGCTCAATAAATGATGCCTCCATTGATGATTGGGCTTTAGCCAAGCGTTTTGAGTTGCAAACACCCATCATGCCTGTAGAGCAAATAAAACTGTCAAATAATCCCGATGAAACAGAAATGCGGGTTATCGATCTAATCGCACCCATAGGTAAAGGTCAGCGGGCATTAATTGTAGCCCCTCCGAGAACAGGAAAAACAGTACTGCTTAAGCAAATTGCCAATGCTGTAGACACGTATCACCCTGATATTGAATTAGCTATTTTACTTGTAGATGAACGTCCTGAAGAAGTGACCGATTTTATGAGAACCACCAAAGGACGTGTATTTGCATCATCTAACGACAGCTCTGTTGAAAGCCACACCCGTATTTCTGAACTTGCCCTTGGGTATTGCAAAAGAAGAGCTGAGATGGGTAAAGATGTGGTTCTGCTTATTGACTCTCTGACTCGTATGGGCAGAGCTTATAATGCCGCTCAGAGCAACTCAGGCAGAACGTTATCAGGTGGTTTGGATATAAGGGCACTGGAAATCCCAAAAAAGATTTTTGGAGCGGCCAGAAAAATCGAGAATGGCGGTTCCCTTTCTATCATTGCAACCTGTTTAATCGAAACCAACTCAAGGATGGACGACCTTATTTTTGAAGAATTCAAAGGCACAGGAAACATGGAGCTTGTCCTCGATAGAGATTTAGCCAACGACCGTATTTTCCCAGCTATAAATATCGCTGCTTCCGGAACTCGAAATGAAGACAAGTTTATAGACGAATCCATGGAAGAACGGAACGTACTCAGACGTTATCTACTCAAGAAAACTCCTAAAGAATCGATGCTGAGCTTGTTACAGGTGCTCAAAAGAACCCGAAGCAATCACGAACTGTTGGATCAGTTGACCTCTTTGGCTTAAAAGGCCGGTTGTCTTAAAGGATTAATACTGAGGAATTGATGGGTCAACTTTACGAGCCCACTCATGTATTCCACCAATAAGATTTCTTGGATTTTTAAAACCTTCTGATTTCAGAAAAGCAACTGCATCAGCGCTTCTTGCACCGGTTCGACAGTGAACTACTATTTCTTTGTCTTTGTACTCGTCAATTTCGTATAAACGGTCTCTCAGTTCACCCAAAGGAATTAGTTCCCCTTCTAAATTAGCTATATCATATTCGAAAATTTCTCTTACATCAAGCAGAAAAATTTCTTCACCATTTGACTGTCTCTCGTTCAGCTCTTCAACTGTAATATCTGGCATAATTGTATTTATTTGTCTGTTATATAGATATTTAGGGGATTAGCTTATAACGCATTAAAAGTAAATATCCCTTAATTCAATTTCAATTCAAAGTTTTTGTTGTTGATAGATAAATTCGTGCATCTTCAAATAAACAGATTAACGACTACATGTAACTCAAAATAAAAATCTGCTTATTCCCCGCCATAACGATCGAGTTTGAACTGGCTTCCCAGATACAAATTTCGTGCTTCCTCGTCTTCTGCCAGCTCATCAGCGGTACCTTCTTTAAGTATTTTTCCCTCAAACATCAGGTATGCCCGGTTTGTAATTGCAAGGGTTTCGTGCACATTATGGTCGGTTATAAAAATCCCAATATTCTTTTCTTTTAATGTGTATACAATTTTTTGGATGTCTTCTACCGCAATAGGATCAACACCGGCAAAGGGCTCATCCAATAAAATAAACTTAGGATCTGTAATAAGCGTCCTGGCGATCTCGGTACGTCTTCGTTCTCCACCTGATAAACTGTATCCCTTACTTTTTACAACCTCCTGAAGGTTAAATTCATCTATGAGTTGATCCGCCTTTTCTTTTCTCTCTTTTTTAGAATATCCCTTGTATTCCAAAACCGACTCCAGGTTCTGGCGTACAGTAAGATTTCTGAAAACACTCGCTTCCTGTGCAAGATACCCTATTCCCTGCCTTGCCCTTTTGTACATCGGCATGGAGGTTAGATTTACTTCATCAAGATAAATCGTGCCGCTGTCAGGTCGAATCACGCCCATAAACATATAAAAAGTTGTGGTCTTTCCGGCACCATTCGGGCCAAGCAGTCCTACAATTTCGCCTTGCTGCACACTAATTGATACACTGTTCACAACGGTTCTCTTCTTGTATTTCTTAACAAGATTATTTGAACGCAGTACTTTTTCTTCTTTTGTCATATTAAAAGATTTAACGATTCAGCTTTAGCTTTCTACTTATACTGATTTCGCCATTACAAAAACCAATATTTCATCTTTGTGATGCTTAGTACCTTTGTGTCTTCGTGTGTTTCATTTAAAACTTTGCAAAGCAGACTCAGGCTTTATATTCGTGAATATTTTCTATTAAATGCGTCATTAATTTAATACCGCCTTCAACATCAGCAGCATTACAGCTTTCTACAGTGGTGTGTAAATAACGAGTTGGAGTTGAAATACAAGTAACCTGTGCACCATTTCCGGTTAAATATTGCAGAGCAGCAGTATCTGTTCCACCCGCGGTCAGGATTTCCCTTTGATACGGAATTTCATTTTTTTCTGCCAGCCAACAGCAGAAATCTACCAATTCGGGAGTACAGATAACACTGCCATCCATTACTTTTACCGCTGTGCCTTTGCCAAGTTCCGTTACCTTTTGGTGTGAATCTGAGCCGGGCACATCATTTCCAAGGGTTACATCAAGTGCAATGCCAATTTCAGGGTTGATTTTTTGAGCCGCTACTCTTGCGCCTCTCAAACCGACCTCTTCCTGCACGGTAAAAACAGCGTAAAAATCGACTCCGGTAGATGCCGCATTTTTAAATGCTTCTATCAAAATGTATACGGAAATTCTGTTATCCAATGATTTACAGCTTATGTTATTCCCAATATATCTCAGCGTTTGGTCTCTGGTTATCGGTGTTCCGACAGGAACTAAATCAGATAGATTTTCTTCATCTAAACCGGCATCAATAAACAGCTCAGTGGTTTTGGGCGAGCGTTTTTTTTCTTCGTCGGTTTGTGTATGGGGAGCTTTTCCGCCAATGACACCTGGAATATCCTTCTTCCCATGAATAATTACCCGCTGATTTAACAAAGATTTCGCATCAAATCCCCCAAGTGTATGGAAACGAATAAATCCGTTTTTATCGATTCCGGTAGATATCAGCGCAATTTCATCAATATGGGCGGCAGCCATAACTTTACGTGTTCCGCCATTCTTTCGGGCAATCAGGTTGCCCATAGAATCTACATGCAACTCATCGGCAAATGGCTCAATTTCGCTGTAAACGACATCCCGAATTCTGGATTCGAAGCCCGGCGCACCGGGTGTTTCACAGATTTTCTTTAGCAACTCGGTGTTCAGGTTACTCATACACGCTCAAACGTTGAAATCATAGATTCAAAAATTAAACGGCCGTCATCTGAGCCCAATATTTTTTCGCAAGCTCTTTCAGGATGTGGCATCATACCGAGTACATTTCGGTTTTTATTACAAATACCGGCAATATTATTCAGCGAACCATTCGGGTTTGATTCGGGAGTAACATCTCCGGAAGCATCACAATATCTAAACACAACCTGATTATTATCTTCAATTTCACGCAAAACATCATCAGGAGCCGTATAATTTCCTTCGCCATGCGCAATGGGGATTTTCAGGACTTTGTCTTGTGGAATATTCGATGTGAAAGGTGTATCGAACTGTTCCGTTTTTAAATAAATGCTTTTGCAGCTGAATTTAAGACGATTATTATGCAACATGGCACCCGGCAACAAACCACTTTCCAACAAAATCTGAAATCCGTTACAAATACCTATTACCAAGCCACCCTTATCAGCAAAGCGAATTACTTCTTTCATAATAGGAGAAAATCTTGCAATAGCGCCTGAACGCAGATAATCCCCATATGAAAATCCACCCGGAACTATCACGGCATCTACATCTCCAAGCGATGTTTCTTTGTGCCATACAAACGTTG
>SLDG01000177.1 GCA_007125355.1 Balneolales bacterium
AAACCGGGTACTGTCTGCAGTTTTTCCGTTGCATATTCTAAAAGCTGACCTTCATAATCGTGCAAAAAAGGCCTGTCGAGGGACGTCAGATAATCTACTGCGAAACCAAGACCAATTACCTGCGCGATTGCGGGTGTACCGGCTTCGAATTTATAAGGGAGTTGATTCCATGTGATTTCATCAAATGAAACGCTCAATATCATATCGCCGCCGCCTCGGTACGGAGCCATTTTTTCGAGAAGCTCCTGCCTGCCGTAAAGAACGCCAATTCCGGTCGGGCCATGCATTTTGTGGCCTGAAAATCCATAGAAATCAGCACCAAGTTCTCTTACGTTTACGGGGAAATGTCCCACAGCCTGCGCGCCATCAATTACACTCACAATTCCGTGTTCTCGGCAAAGTGCTGTTATTTCCTTGACGGGATTAATCGTGCCAAGCGCATTGGAAACGTGGTTTACCGCTACGAGCTTTACATTCGGTTTCAGTAAATCCCTGAATGCCTGCATGTCTAATGAACCATCATCAAGAATTGGAATTACTTTGATTTCCGCACCTGTTTCTTTAGCCAACATGTACCATGGCACGATATTAGCGTGATGCTCCATGTTAGAAACGAGAATCACATCCCCTTTCGTAACATTTTGTCTTCCCCAGGATTGCATAACTAAATTCATGGAATCGGTCGTGCCACCGGTAAAAATGACTTCCTTTATTGAATCGGCACAAATAAAAGCACGTACTTTTTCACGGGCTTCCTCAAATAAATCAGTCGCTTCCTGACTGAGTGTATGAACGCCTCTATGAACATTCGAATGATGATACGTATGATAATCTGAGATCGCCTGCATTACTTTTTCAGGCATTTGAGTTGATGCGCCATTATCGAGGTAAGCAAGCGGTTTCCCGTTGATTTCCCTGTTAAGAATGGGGAAGTCACGGCGTATTTCTTCTATACGCCGTTTAACTTCGTTGCGGTCAATTCTATTATGTGCCTGAACAGCAATACTCATATTTATACAGTTGCTTTTTGTGCCGACACAGAATTTGCGAAACGCTCCACTTCAACAGCCAGCTGATCCCGCAGTGATTCTACCGGCAGGTTGTCAATAACTTCGAGGGCAAAACCGTAGGTCAACATTTGCGTTGACTGCGCCTGGCTTAATCCTCTGCTCATCAAATAAAAGAGCTCATCCTGAGAAAGCTGTCCGATTGTTGCACCATGACTACATTTCACATCATCCGCAAAAATCTCAAGCTGCGGCTTTGTGAAAACGGTGGCATCGGCAGACAATAGCAAGTTCCTGTTCTCTTGAAATGCATCGATTTGCTGAGAATCTTTACGCACAAAAATCTTTCCATTAAAGACTGATTTTGCTGTATCGTGCGCAATCACTTTATGCAGCTGATGGCTCGTGCAATTAGGTTTCAGGTGATCCAAAATACTGTGTGTATCGGCAACCTGATCTCCTCTGAGCATCACCAAGCCATCAAGTGTAGCATGCGCGTTTTCATCATCTACTAAAGCCAGCGGCTCGTTTCTGAACAATTTCGCTCCAATAGAGATGGTGTACGAGTTGTAATTACTTCCTCTGCCAAGATGCGACGCAATTCTGCTTATGTGAATCGCATTGGTACTTTCACGCTGTAATTTAACATGTGTAACGTGCGCCTCATCTTCAAGTACTGTTTCAGAAACCGCAGTGTTAAAATACGTAGATTCATCAAATCCAATGAAATCTTCAATCACGGTAATATCACTATGACGCTCAGCGAAAATGAACACTCTTGGAGAAGTGTATGTAGCATCACCTTTTGTTACGTGCATGATGTGCAGTGGAGCTTTTTCCTGTATGTTCTTTGGTACATATACAAAGATAACATCACCAAAAGTCGCTGTATTAAACGGCACAAAGGGATCATCTCCGTATTGAGCTACAGAGTTGAATCGCTTCTCCACATTCTTGCGGTACTTATCCGGCATATCAGCAAAAGTTCCGGCAAAGCAGTCGCCCACCAAACCACTAACGTTTGTCAGTGAGTCTTGTACACGCCCGTTTGAGAGCACAATTCGCGACTGAGATGATTCATTAAAAAGAAAATCACTGATTTCAGATTCGTTAACCGCTGTACGTTCAGCCTGAAAAAACTCACCTCTTTCGAGTGGTTTCAATGAAATCTGACGCCATTCTTCTACTTTAGAAGTCGGAAATGGCAGCGATAAAGTCCGCTCAGCTCCTGTCTTTCTCACTTTTTGCAGAAAACCAGGCTCATCAGCGCCAAACTTAGACTTGTTGAGCAGTTCTGCCAGAAAAGAGGTTTTATTTTCTCCTTTTGTATCTGTCATTATGCTTCTCCATTTACCATTAAATCAGAAACAATCCAGTCGTAGCCTTTGTCTTCGAGTTCGAGTGCAAGTTCTTTACCACCAGATTTAACGATTTTACCACCCATCAATACATGAACTTTATCAGGTGTAATATAATTGAGGATTCGCTGATAGTGGGTAACCAACATGAATGCATTCTCAGAATTTCTGATTTTATTGATACCTGATGATACAATTCTCAACGCGTCGATATCTAATCCTGAATCTGTTTCATCCATTAAAGCCAATTTAGGTTGCATAGCAGCGAGTTGAAGTATTTCATTTCTTTTTTTCTCCCCACCAGAGAAACCTTCATTTACACTGCGGTCTAAGAAGCGTTCATCCATCTCTACGAGTTCAAGCTTTTCTCGTATGTAATCTTCAAATTCCAGAGGGTCAAATTCATCCTGCCCTCTTTCTTTTCTGATGTTGTTCACACCCTGACGAATGAGCATAGAGTTGCTCACACCAGGAACTTCTACCGGATACTGAAATGCAAGGAATATTCCCAGTTTTGCTCTTTCATCGGGATCCATTTCGAGTATATCTTCTCCGTTATAGAGTACCTGTCCGCCTGTTACTTCGTATGCAGGATGGCCGGCTACAACTTTGGCAAGCGTACTTTTACCACTGCCATTTGGCCCCATTATGGCGTGTACTTCGCCTGCATTAATTTCAAGATTTATCCCTTTTAGTATTTCTTCGCCTTCAACTTCGGCACGTAAGTTAATGATTTTCAGCACTTTTCTAATTATTTAAGATTATTGTTTTATTTTAAAATGTTTATCAGCCAACACTGCCTTCTAACTTGATGGCAAGTAATTTTGTGGCTTCTACAGCAAATTCCATAGGTAATTCCTTAAAAACTTCTTTACAGAAGCCATTAATAATTAATGATATGGCCTCTTCTTCATCTAAACCTCGTTGCTGCAGGTAAAAAATCTGGTCTTCTCCGATTTTAGAGGTAGTTGCTTCATGTTCAACTGAAGAGCTACTGTTATTAGATTCAATGTATGGAAATGTATGAGCACCACATTGGTCACCAATTAGCATGGAATCGCACACTGAATAATTACGGGAGCCATCAGCTTTTTTTCCGATTTTTACGAGTCCCCTGTAACTATTTTGCGATTTGCCGGCAGAAATACCTTTCGACACAATGGTACTTTTTGTGTTCTTTCCCAAATGTATCATTTTTGTTCCTGTGTCAGCCTGCTGCATGTCGTTGGTTAATGCAACCGAGTAAAACTCTCCGATAGAATTATCTCCTTTTAAAATCACACTTGGATATTTCCAGGTAATTGCAGACCCTGTTTCTACTTGTGTCCAGGATATCTTTGAATTAACTCCGCGACAAATTCCTCTTTTTGTTACAAAGTTAAAGATACCGCCTACCCCATTTTCATCACCCGGATACCAGTTTTGTACCGTAGAATAACGTATTTCGGCATTGTCGAGGGCAACCAGTTCAACAACTGCGGCATGCAGCTGATTCGTATCAAACATCGGTGCCGTACAGCCTTCGAGATAACTTACAGAACTGCCTTCCTCAGCAATAATCAGTGTTCTTTCAAACTGGCCGGAGTTTTCGTTGTTAATTCTGAAATAAGTAGATAGCTCCATAGGGCATGTTACGCCTTTCGGAACGTAGCAAAAAGAACCGTCAGAAAAAACGGCTGAATTCAATGTCGCGAAGAAATTATCATTAGCAGGAACTACACTACCAAGATACTTTTTAATCAATTCCGGGTGCTCTTGAATTGCTTCTGAAATAGAGCAAAAAATAACACCTGCTTCAGCAAGTTTTTCCTTAAATGTAGTTGCAACTGAAACACTATCGAAAACAGCATCTACAGCAACACCTGCAAGCATTTTTTGCTCCTGTAGCGGAATACCCAGTTTATTGTATGTTTCCAGTATTTCCGGGTCTACTTCATCCAAGCTGTCAAGTTTCGGTTTCTTTTTGGGGATTGAGTAGTATTGAATGTCGTTATAATTCGGCTTTTTATAATGCAAGTTAGGCCATTCGGGCTCTTCCATAGCAAGCCAATTATGAAATGACTTCAAACGGAATTCCAGCATAAAATCAGGCTCGTTTTTCCTTTTGGATATTTCACGAATGATGTCTTCATTCAGTCCCTTCGGGAAGTCTTCATACTCGATATTGGTTTTAAAACCATACTTATATTTTTTCGCCGCTGCAACTTCTACAGCTTCCGCTTCACTTAATTTTGACATTGTTTGTCTCAGTTTTTGGTTCTCTTATTATTAATAACAACACACATAACAACCATAAATTGGTCTTCGTTCAGAATAAACCATGTTTATGGAAGCATCTTAAATGTTTATTTTTTAGTATTTTAATAAAATAAATGTATAAACACGAATCGGATTTAATATATGGATTTCGGAACTTATATGTAAACAATCTAAATAAAAATAAATTATGTTTTTAGTCTCTTGCTGCAAAAGTCCGCCACAATTGTTGGAGTTACCAATGAATGCCACGGCTTTGTATTTTCATAAACAACAAAATTTGCAACCAAGCCTGAATTCAAGAATTCTGGCAGATTATGAAGCAAAAATCTCAGGGGCTTTTTTAGGCAATTTAACCGAAAATGTAGTTCCTTTAAATTTTTCACTTTCTACTTCAAGCTGACATCCAATAAGGTCGGCGTATTTTTTACAGATATGCAAGCCCAGGCCAACTCCTTGAAACTTCCTTCGGATCCCAGCGCTTTCCTGCTCAAATGCAGTGTACATTTTCTTCAGAAAGTCTTCAGAAATACCAACACCTGTATCTTTAATTTTAATTTCTACATGATTATCATGATCCGAAGCAATTAAATGTACCCCACCTTCTTCGGTAAATTTCAGTGCATTGTTTATGATTATATTCAGAATTTGATACAAGAGCAATTCATCTGTGTTTACAACAATGTTTTCATCTCCCGACAATTCCAATTGTAAACCGGTTTTTAGTGCAAGGTGCCTGTTGTTGCTCATACTTTTATGAAGCACATTGAAAAGTCTTGTTTCTCTGAATCTGACTTTTGTTCTGTTAGATTCAATTTCTGAAACCATCAGTATATTATTCATCGTTTCAAGTAACCGTTCGCCACTGCTTTTTATATTTTCTACGTAGAATAATAAGTCAGGGTTATCCTGTAGTTGATCTACCAAAAATGACGCGAATCCAATAATTCCTGTAAGCGGGGTTCGAACCTCGTGACTCATATTAGCCATAAGATTAGACTTTAGCCGGCTGGCCTCTTCCGATTTAATTCGCTGCACTTCAAGTTGCTCACGAATCTTTTTCTCTTCAGAGATGTCTCTTGCCAAACCTATTGCTGCGTGCGGATTTCCATCATCATCATATACAAGTGTAGTTGATAACAAAACTGGAAAAACGGTACCATCTTTTCTTCTATTCAGAACCTCTCCATGAAAGCCACCTTCATTAAAAGTGGCATGCCTTATGTCTATCTCATTAAACTGTACATTATGTTCAGACCAGAAATCAATACCTTTTCTGCCCTCTACTTCATCCGGTGTATAGCCGTATAGTCGGGTAAATGATTTATTAATATAGATAATGGTATCGTCAAGATCGGTTATAATAATACTATCATAAACCCCGCTTACTGTTGCTTCAAATATGCGTGAAATACTAAAGTAATCATTGTCTGGTTCGTTCTCTGATTTGCTCTTACTACATATAATGAGAAAATCTTCATCATGTGGGATTTTTGTAATATTGAGTGTCATGCCATTCCAATACGTAACTGCACCATTTACAGCATTATGAAGAAGCGCAATAAAATTTTTGTCGATTTGTATTTTTTTAGACAAATCACTCCCATGATTTTCACACATAATGCTGACGAAGGCATTATTATATGCCTTTAAGTTGCCATTTTTGTCAATAAGAGCAACTGCCGTATTAAAAGACTCTATATCAATTTTCACGCAAATATAATGATTTATAGTATTCAGCTATCTAATGTGCGTAACCTGATTTAATTCACTCTCTGATATTAACTAATCAAAGTTATTTGCAATTCATAGCTTTACAGTAGAGTTATAGCCATCTAAGGCTAAATATATGATGCTTGATGGAAGAGTGAAAACTTTTTTTAAGATTTTTTAAAAAAACGAATTCGCTTGCTAATTCATCCCGCAATAACGAACTTAATGTTGCTTGAAGACATAAAATAAAATCTGTTTCTCTTTAAGTTTCAACTAACAAGAGAAATAAACCTAAATTATTAATAAAAAAATCAACTAATGAAATACAGAAATTTAAGCTTAATCATATTGCTTTTTAGCTTTTTGCTTATGTTTACAAAGGCTTGTGCTCCTGAGGAAACCGAAGTTGCTACGCCAAGCCCACCAGAGTGGAGCTATAATGCTACGATATATGAAGTAAATGTGAGACAATTTTCTGAAGATGGCTCATTCAAAGCTGTAGAAGAAGCTTTGCCAAGATTGCGTGATATGGGTGTTAAAATAATTTGGCTGATGCCAATACACCCCATTGGCGAGGTAGAAAGAAAAGGCACAATGGGTAGTTACTACTCCGTTAAGGACTTTTTTGATGTAAACCCTGAATTCGGCACTAAAGACGATTTCAGGTCACTCGTAGAAGCAACCCACGCCCATGACATGAAAATAATTTTAGATTGGGTTGCAAACCATACTGCATGGGATAATTCATTAACAGAAACGAATCCTGAGTTTTTTGAAACCAATGAAGACGGTAATTTTATGCCGCCACGTGGTACTGATTGGTCTGATGTTATTCAACTCGATTATGAAAATCCGGAAGTATGGGATTACATGATTAGCGCACTTAGCTATTGGGTTGAGGAATTTAACATCGACGGTTATCGGTGTGATGTTGCCTATATGGTTCCAACTGAATTCTGGAACAGAGCAAGACAGGAGCTCGACAGTATTAAGCCTGTTTTTATGCTTGCAGAGGCAGAGTCACCTGAGTTGCATCCTGCATTCGACATGAGCTATACCTGGAGACTACACCACGCCATGAATGCAATTGCACAAGGAGAAGAGCCTGTTAGCAGAATTGATGAAATAATCGCTGAATACCGTGCTGAATTTCCTGCAAATGCATTTTTAATGACCTTCACCTCTAATCATGATGAGAATTCATGGGCGGGAACTGTTTTTGAGCGCCTTGGTGATGGAGCAAAAGCTTTTGGCGTACTCAGTGCCACTATGGATGGAATGCCATTGGTGTATAACGGGCAGGAAGTCGGTTTAAACAAACGCCTTGAGTTTTTTGAGAAAGACCCTATTATATGGGATTTTGATAGTCCCTTTTTAGATTTCTAT
Organism: Balneolales bacterium; assembly: GCA_007125355.1. Lineage (GTDB taxonomy): Bacteria > Bacteroidota > Rhodothermia > Balneolales > Cyclonatronaceae > SLDG01. The sequence goes on from SLDG01000177.1 coordinate 7,721, forward strand.
ACACGCTTGTTAAATCTCAATCTTACTAACCCCGTGCTTCGGAATGGCGATAGGGGTGCACCAATGGTAAGGATTGAAACTTCAGCGCAAGAATCTGTATATGCTTTCGTAAGAGATGATGGTATTAATTCAGTTTTTGTAATGCTTAACCTTACCGGTGAGCCTGTTACATTTACAAGTACGCAAATTCCAGGTGGCGAGTTCACAAATCTGTTCACAGATGAAATAGAAAATCCTGCTTTAGCCACAGAATACACCCTCGCCCCATGGGACTATGTGGTTCTGCACAGATAAAATAAACTGGTTTTAAAATAACTGACTTACATTAAATCCGGATTCTTTAAAAAGAGAGTCCGGATTTTCTTTTTGGGTTAAACCTAAGTCACTAATAATAAGGTAACATGCACATTGATGTAATCTACTCAAAACTAACCATATCACCCTCTTCGATAACTCCGCTTCCAAGTTCAGAAAGAATTGCATTCTGACCAAACAGCGCACCTTCAAATCCAGGTATTTTTCTGATTTTTAGTATCGATGCCAGTGGCTCTTTAGGATTTTCACGTTTGCCTGATTGCTGATCTGTGGTTGTAATTACGCAACGGGTGCACGGTTTGCGAATAGCTAAAGAGTACCCCTTTTCGTAAGAAATTAATGAATCAGATTGGTCTTCAATAAATGGTCTGCCTGCGTCGCTGATTACAATATTTGCTCTGAAGCGATTCATCGGTATAGGTTCGGCACCTTTTTCGGTCAACATTGAATTTAGTGCATCCAGTGAATTTGTGGTGGTAATCAAATACGGATAACCATCAGCGAAAAACGTTGTGGCACTCTCCTGCCCTTTCAGATATTTGTTACTTACAGCACGCTCTCGTTTATCACAAAATCGAACCAACCTGAATGGTCCCATTTTGTGTGATGGCAGCATGGTATTTATCCATTCTGCAACGTTATTTCCCTGATCAATAGCATCGCAAGAATCATCCCAAATAGGTACTCTTATAATCTCACCAACCTTATCAAAAGGTATGTCGCAATGTTGGCCATTTTTAAAATATATCCTCAGATTTTCTTCAAGAATTTCAGGTGTAAACCATGTTAACTCAGGCACATTTCTTTGGGTGATAAATTCAAAATCTGAGTTAATAACCATCCATCGGCGATCGTGCAATATACCGTTTCGCGTCAAGTGTGCTTTTTCACAGCGTATTCCACGCATTGATTTGACGGGATATTTCCAAATTTCACTAATATAAGGCATTTTTTATATCAGATTATTCATTACGATATTTTCTTATTGGCAAGGCGCTGGGGAAATTTAGCAGCACTTTAACTACACCCATATTTGAGTGAATACAGTGTTTATCTATATCGATAGTATTCAATCATTTATGCTTTAACTTTAGTACTTTCGTGAATAATTGGGGTTAAGTCCTGCTGCTATTAACTTTAGTAAATATCTTTTTCAGGTTGTCAATCTCTATAGGTTTCACAAGAAAATCGTGAACATACTCAGAGTCTCGGGCTCGTTCAAAATCTTTAGGGTCAATTGAGGAGGTAACTATATATATCCACGTCCTATCAAAATTTACATCCAGCTTGTCGTAAGCACTAATAAACTCCCAGCCATTCATAACAGGCATATTAATATCGAGCAGAATAATATCGGGTTGATTATCAGAATCGTATTTTAAAACAGCACCCATAGCAGACTTACCATGCTCGAATTCTTCAACTGTAATGTTTTTTTCAATTTTACTTATCTGCATTTTTACCAATGTCCGAAAAACAGCATTATCATCAACAATCCAAACTTTCATATCTGTTAAACTAAAGTGTATAAGTTTACTTCAAGGGGTATCGCAAATTTTAAAGCTAAAAAAATAAGAATTACACCTGCTTATACTTAAAACTATGCCCTTTGAGATATTAGCCGACTAGTTTCAAGATCATTCGGAATAATACTTAATTTTATCAATCCTGCAATAAAAAAATTATAAGTAAACACTAAAAAGACTTCCTTCTCCGGGCTTACTTTTAACCTTAATTTCACCACCCATTGCTTCAACCTGATTTTTAACAATAAACAGTCCAAGTCCCCTGGACTCCGGGTTTTCATGAAATACCTGATACATGCCAAATAACCTGTATCCGTATTCATCAAGGTCTAAGCCAAGGCCATTATCTTTAAAGTGTAGTATAGATTGATCACCATCAATTTCAGACCATATCTCAAGTTTAGGGTTCCTTCCTGGGTGGCGATACCTAACAGCGTTGGTTGAGAGATTAAGAATAATGCTCTCGAGGTATCCCTTATTATAATTTATCACCTGATTTTCAGGAATATTTATAATCACATCTGTATTTGAACTTGTAATTTGATCGCGAATAGAATACAGGGTTTTTTGCACAAACTTTTTTAGCTCTATTGGTTCTTTTTTGGGATTTCTTTTCCTCTGGATATTCATTGTTTGATTCAGGTGCGAAAGCGTTTCTATCAGTTCACCCGAAGCGACTTGCAGTAAACTATGAATATTTTTCAGTTCAACGGGGTCATCGGTTTCATTCATAATATCTGCAATACCTTTTATATTTGCAGCATGCGACCTGATATTGTGTGACAGAATAGATGTAAATTCAAGTAGTTTCTTGTTCTGTTCGTTAACCACATCTAAAGTTTGGCGCAGTTTCGACTCAGACTCCATTAATTCTTTCTCTGCAATTGCTTTTATTTTCAGATTTGATAACAGTCGGGCAAATAATTGCATTAAGTCAATTTCTTCATCTCTAAAAATGCGCTGCGTATCGAATGTATCAAAACCAATAAATCCATAAATAACTTTCTCATGGGTAATTGGGAGTAGAATATGAAAACTTTGTCTGTCGGTCTGTATTAAATTTAGAATATCTTTCTTTTTCTTATCTGAATTTAATTCATCGAAAATAATTACACCATCTTTCAGAAAGTCATCATTCCACTTACTAACCATGTGCAGGGGAACTTTGTTAAGATTATCTTCATTAACTACATTTTTTGATTCAAGCCATTCTAAAAATATATAAGCTTCATTGTTATTGTAATCATAGTTGACCAAATAAATACGCTCTACATTTATTAAAGAACCAATTATTTCCAGAGATTCTTTCAATGCATCATTTATCTGATCTACACCTAAATTGATAAACTTTTTAGCAATATTGGTAAGAACCGACTGAATTTTTGACAAATAGGCGATATACTGCTCATATTCTTTTTTTTCTGTTATGTCTTCTTTAACCGCAATGTAATTCGAAATATTGCCACTTTCGTCTTTTATAGGCGAAATGGTTGCTGTTTCCCAAAAAATCCTGCCATCTTTACTCTTATTTTGAAATTCTCCTCTCCAGTCTTTGCCCTGAGTGATCGTATTCCATAAGTCATTATAAATTTGTGCATCCAAATTGCCGGATTTTATAAGTCGAGGATTTTTGCCTTTAACCTCTTCGAAGCTGTAACCTGTTACTTCTTCAAATTTGGGGTTTACATATTCTATTCGAGCAGATGTGTCTGTAATTACAATGGTTGCGGGGCTTTGTTCTATTCCTTTTGTCAGCTTTTTTATCTGTTTTTGCGATTCAATCTTTTCTGTAATATCGTATGAGACCGATATAATTCCAATTACGTTATTTTTATCGCCCCATATAGGAGATAATGTCGCACTTACCGGAATTTTATCACCTTTCTTTGTCTGGGCCTGCATTTCTACAGTAAACGTTTCTCCTTTTAAAACTTTTGCCGCAAGAGATTGATATAAATCTTTGCTTCCCGCCGGCTCAGTATCTAAAATATTTATACCCACTATTTCAGCAAAAGTCCAGCCGTATAATGCTTCGGCATGTTCATTTATGTAGAGGATATTACCATCTACTGATGTTGCAATCACGGCTTGCCCTACCTGATTGAGTAAATGTGCCTGAAACCTGATTTTTCTTTCAGCTTCGAGGCGGTTTGTAACATCTCGTACATTCACATACGCCTTTTGGATAGATCCATCGGAATTATAAATAATCTGTGCTTGATTTTCGAGACTGACAAACCAGCCGTCTTTTTTTCTTTTTCTAATGATGAAACGTAACGATGTATTTTTATTGACTAAGGTTTGTTCAATTATATCTTTGAGATTTACTTGGTCATCTGGGTGTATATTGTCAATTATTTTTTGTGGTTCCCATCGGCTAAGCTCATCTTGTGTGTAACCCGTCATGCGTTCGTATCCGGGTGAAGCAAAATTTATTCCACCTTTGTCAATAATCAGTATTCCATCAGATGAATGCTCGGTAATCAATCTGTATTTCTCTTCGCTTTTTCGAAGAGCATTTTCCTGTTTTTTCTTCTCAGTTATGTCTGTCTGTATAGAAAAATATTTAACTACTTTGCCATCATCATCGAAAACAGCTTGTATAACAAGGTGAACCCAGTATTTTTCTCCTTTTTTGGAATAGTTGAGTATTTCTCCACTAAACTTATGCTCTTTATCAAGTGATTCTCTGATCTCTTGTACCCTATTAGGATTTGTTTCCTCTCCTTGCAATAAGGAACCTGGCGACAAGCCTTTTACTTCAGCCAATTTGTAACCAGTGATTCTGGTAAAACTCTCATTTACCCACTCAATTTTGCGCTGCTCATCTGTAACAATAATAATGTTATTCGTTTTAGCAGATACAAGTGCCATAAGTTTATCTTGTTCTCTAAGATATACTTCGTCTGTTACATCTAACACAACACCATACCAGGTATTCAAATGTCTTTTTACATCTGTTCGCGCGTAGAAACGCATCCAACGAATTCCTTTTTCCGGATGAAATACTCTGAATTCATCAGTCAGAGCAGATTGTGAATGATGTGCTTTGTATAAGCTCTTTTGGATTTTTATTAAATCATCTGGATGAATTGATTTAAAAGCTTTTTTGAAATCAGCCAAGAGCTCATCTGCTCCGAAACCTGTAAGCTTTTTTACCCCATCGCTAAGAAATAAGAACTTTAAGGTTCTGTCACCATCATAAAAGTACTCAAATATTACACCAGGAATCTGATCAGATATATTCTTAATCAGGTTTTTAGTCTTTTGAAGGTTTTCTCTTAATACTGTTTCTTTATTTATATCCTGAAAGGTACCATATAAAACAACAGAGCCATCTTTGTCAGTTTCAGAAAAGCCAAAAATACGCACCCACAATTCATTATTTTTTGCTGTAACAAGTTTAATCTGCAAGTCAAAAGGTTTACCGGATTGAGCTGTATTCTTTAGTGCTTTTTCGAGCGCTTCTCTGCCTGCACCTTCTTTATAAAATGCAATGGCTGTTTTGTATTCAGGTATGTAGCTACTATCAACTTCATGTATTTCTCTAACAGTATCAGACCAAAATAGGCTGTTCGTATCTTCATTATATTCCCAATAACCTATTCTGGCGTATTCATTCGTTTTTTTGAGAAACCGAATCAGCCGGTCATGTTTAATTCTTTCTTCTTTTTGCAGCTCATTATTAATTACTACAGCACCAATGCCTGTCTTGCCGTTTGGGAGTTCTACTTTGAATTTATCGGCTACAAAAACTTTATTACCAAGGTGTTCAACAGTTTGTATATATTTATCTGAGTTTAAAGTTTGTATATCAGAACTATAGCAAATATCAGCGGCGTTTTTTTGTAGTATATCAAAATCAGTTTTTCCTACAATTTCTTCGACTTTTTTCCCTATAAAATCACAGTAGGATGAGCTTGCATACAGATACCTGAGTTTATGGTCTTTTATAAAAACCATCAAGTTACTCAACTCAATAAAATCGTAGGGCAAAGAAAGTTCATTTATTTCATTATCCCTGTTTTCTTCTATAACAAAAGTGCAAAAAAAAGTGTTTTTGCTGTTCCTGCTAAGAAAATATTCGGCCTGATATGCTTCTCCTTTAATACCCTTTATAGTACATCGGCCTGTTGAGTTTTGCAGATTTCCATCGTTTTCAATGGCATTTACCGGAAAACCTGATTGATCCTCAATATAGTCTTTAAGGTTAACATCAGCTACATCGCCATTTATTCTAAAATATTCTGTGACAAATTTGCTTGGTTGTAAAATACTCAAGTCACTGCCGAGTATCATTTGAAGAACTATATTATCTACAGCCTTCCCGGGGGATATGTGGTATTTGTCAGATTTTTTTGGCAAAAGAGCGATCTCTTCTTGTATATATTAAACGTGATGTTCTCACTTGCAACTTAGATGAAGATACATTTAAACTTTCTAATATTGCAACAAATTTTCAGGGCAAACTTTTAATATTATTATTTTTATCCCGCACATTCAAAATGCAATCATAAAATAACAATTTACCAAACTGCTATAGAATTAGCTGATACTGTTATAACCCATTTAGCAGTAACATGTTAGATCATAGTAACATGTTAGATCATAAATCCAATAAATGATTTTGATTAAATTTTGCTTTAGCTTATCTGTCCCGGATTATTCACCAAGATACTTTACCACACCCAATTTTGAGTGAATGCAGTATTTCTCTATATTAATAGTCATGATAAGTTTATACCTTTTATTTCATTTTGTAGTGAATAACCCAGGCTATATTTTTTCGATTGCCTTAACCCATTTACTTTTAATTACACCGTAATAATGCGGCATTTTTTGATTTCGGGTAGACACGAATTCTAACTTAAGCTTGGTGTCATTTGCCGGAATATGAATCTCAAGACAAATTAAATTGTCTTTGTCTTTGAAGTGGCGTTTAAGCGAATCTTTAATCTGACCTTTAAATGACAGATGGATAAACCCTTCTTCTAAATAGGACTCTGGGTGCCATAAATTCCCCTGCCTTGACTCCCATTCTTCTTTACTACAGATATGGTATAACTTCAAAACGCTTAGAAACTGCCTCGTTTGTCTTTTAAATACTTGTTTAACAACTCCCTGGCTCTGAAAATATGTGCCTTAACAGTACCAAGCGGTAAATTTAAGATTTCTGATATTTCCTGATAGCTCTTTTCTTCCATGTGGCGCAAGCGGATGATTTGTTCATATCGCTCCGGCAAACTTTCAATTGCTTCGAGTATTATTTTTACCCGCTCTTCTCTGATGATATTTTCATCTGCTTCTGATGTATCATCTGGTATCTCTATTGTTATTTCCCCGTCTTTAGTTTTATATGGTTCATCTATAGAGAGTGTTTGCAGCTTCTTTTTTCTCAGGTAATCTATAGAGTGATTGGTAGCAATTCTGAACAGCCAGGTTGAAAAAGCGTAATTTTTGTCGAACGAGTGGATATTGTCGAATGCCTTAAGGAATATCTCCTGTATTAAATCATCTATAACATCCTGATTTCGTACCAACCTTGCAACATGAAAAAAAAGCGGGCGATTATATTTCTGTGCAATACGAGCAAAAGCTTTCTGATCGTTAGCTTTGGCTTTCTCAACAAGAAGATAATCTTCCTGCCGGTTCAGTTCTGAACGCTCTTTGTCTTTATTTTTAGAAATTTTTTCTGACTCAGTCATTCGTTAAACAGAGTAATCAGCTATTAGCAGGCTATCGATAAATTATTGTTCGGTTTCCATACACAATGCAGAAGATACACCATAATTCATTTTTTTCCTTATTTACATCTCATTTTTAGAAATTTTGTTTTTGTTGTGAAATCTATTTTAGGTCAAATCTCAAAAACGATTAGAATCTGACTTTAATTAATTACTATCTTAGGTGCTATCGTTGTTTCTAAGCCGTGTTAAATAAAATGCCCAAAATTTAAATTTAAAACAATTATATGAACAAAAGAGCGTATGCTCCTATCGGTATATTTGATTCAGGTATTGGTGGACTCACAGTGGTTAATGCGGTTAGAGAGGCGCTGCCTTCAGAAAATATTATTTATTTCGGGGATACCGCCCGTGTACCCTATGGTATAAAATCAATTGACACTATACGTGAATATGCCCTTGAGATCACCGATTTTTTATTAAAACGCGACATTAAACTTATTTTGGTTGCTTGCAATTCGGTTTCTGCTGCTGCAAACAATGAAATAAGGCGCCATTGTGGTGCTATTCCTGTGTTAGATGTAGTAGAGGCCGGCACAAAAGCCGCTTTAGAACAAGATTCCGAGCGTAACTCAATAGGAGTTATAGGAACACTTGCTACCGTTGGCAGTGGTACTTACGAAAAATCTATTCGAGCAATACAACCCAATAAAAAAATTTATTCAAAAGCTTGCCCGCTTTTGGTACCTCTTGCAGAAGAAGGATGGTACAATAACGAAGTTTCTGAACTTGTACTTAAGAAGTATCTTGATGACTTTATTAAACTGAACATAGATTCTCTAATTTTAGGATGCACACACTATCCATTATTTAAAATGCAAATTGAAGAGTTACTAAATGGGCGGGATACCATAGTAATAGATTCGGCTTTGTCTATTGCCGGCATGGCAAAGGAATTACTCACTACAAAAAACCTGTTAAATCCAGCACACGAAAAAGGCCGGTTTGATTGCTTTGTGAGCGATAAACCACAGCGATTTCAAGCTCTGGCCGAGCGTTTCCTTGGGGAAAAGTTGAATAAGATTGAAATAATCAGCCTAACCAGCTGATCAATTCAATCTCTTTTTTAAATGTTAGTTCCATCTTTTAATATTGCACCCTTAGGAACGACAACTATACCATCTACCACATGGTAATTTCCAAAATCACCATTCTTAAGGTGTGTTCCTCCATTTATTCGAACATCATTTCCTATACGCACATTTTTATCTACAATGCAGTTGGAAATAAAACAACGCTCTCCAATTCCGATAGGAGGCCTTTCTGATGTTCTGTTTTGTATCTCATGGTAAGGAGTAAATACATCGCTACCCATTATAATGGAATCGTTAATAGTAGTGCCTTTACCAATTCTTGAACGAATACCAATTAAAGTATGCTCAATCCTGCTTGCTTCAATAACACAGCCCTCAGCAATAATTGAGCGTTCTAATGTAGTTCCACTTAATTTAGAAGCCGGCAGCATTCTTGCACGTGTGTAAATCATTTTGTTTACATCATACAGATTAAACTGTGGCATCGGATTCGTCATTTCCAGGTTAGCCTCAAAAAATGACTTTATTGTTCCAATATCTGTCCAGTAACCATCATAAATAAAAGAAGATACACCATAATTTTTCTCGAGTGCAGAAGGAATAATTTCTTTCCCAAAATCTTTTGCTTCAGGGTTTTCTGTCAATAAATCGAACATTGCTTCTTTGTCGAACACATAAATACCCATAGATGCCAGATACTGTTTACCCTTAGCTTTAAGTTCATCCGATACTTCAGAGCCCCAGTCTTTCAATTCATCAGAAGACGGCTTTTCGATAAACGATTCAATAACGTTATCTGAACCAACTTTCATAATTCCGAAACCGGTTGCATCATTGGCGTCAACAGGAATGGTGGCAATAGTTAGCTTAGATTTACTTTCTTTATGCTGCTGAATGACATCCCTGAAATCCATCTGATATAGCTGATCACCAGAGAGAATCATCATATAGTCGAATTCATGGTTAGCCATATGGTGCATAGACTGTCTAACCGCATCGGCAGTGCCCTGAAACCAGCTTTGGCTTGTTGTTGTTTGTTCTGCAGCCAAAATATCTACAAAACCCGAGTTAAACGCATCGAAATGGAAGGCATTTTTAACATGTCTGTTTAGCGAAGCAGAGTTAAATTGAGTAAGAACATAAATTTTTCTTATATCGGAATTGAGGCAGTTAGAAATAGGGATATCAACAAGCCTGTACTTGCCCCCGATTGGGACAGCAGGCTTAGATCTGCTTCTTGTAAGGGGAAATAATCTCGAGCCTTGTCCGCCACCTAATATTACAGCTAATACATTATCCATAGTTTTAAATTATTTTGTGTGCAACGTTTGGTAAATTCTGTTATATGCTTCTGCAGAGCGATTCCATGAGAAATTGAGTTTCATTATAGCCGCTCTTGTCTTTCTAAAAAGCGTTTTATCATCATAAAGTTTCATTGCCCGCATTATTGCGTGATGAGCATCATCCAAATTAAAGTGATCAAATCGGACCCCATAACCGCCGGATGACTCAAAATCTATTACGGTATCTTTCAGGCCGCCAACAGATCTTACAATAGGAATGGTACCGTAACGCATGGCATACATTTGGTTAAGCCCGCAAGGCTCAACGCGCGATGGCATCATAATAAAATCGGCGCCGGCATAAATTTTATGTGACAAAGCTTCATTATACTGAATAGAACTATCAAAAAAACCCGAAAATTGTTGATT
>SLDG01000075.1 GCA_007125355.1 Balneolales bacterium
GGGGCGAACAAGACTCCTGGATTCCCGTGCAAACCGGAAGAAGGCTGCATAATGCCCTGCCCGCTTCCGAACTAATCATCTACCCAAACGCCGGCCATGTACCAATGGAAGAAATCCCCCAAGAAAGCGTCCGGGATGCACGAGAGTTTTTGAATAGGCTTTGAGGCTGAGGCTGAGGCTGAGAAATTGAATATTGAAAAAGCAAATGAGATTCTCGAAAAGAATCTGACATCGATTCGAATAATTGATGAATGGGCTGATGTGATGGGTTAGGAGTCAAAAACATTTGCCATCATTACAGAAAAAACTTGCGTTGGCAGACCTTGATATTTTTATTACTTCTTTGTGGGAGTCGGCTTCTTTTTTTGCTGTAGCACGTACTTGACTTTTCGACCAAGTTTTTGCTCTTCTTCTTTGAAGTATGCATAAATCTTAGCCATGTCTCTACCAAAACGTTTGGAAATATCTTCTCGCGCTTTTCTTACATCTGCTATAATTGGGTCTTCTTTCATATAGTTAATATACAAATTCTTCGGGTGTACAAATAACGGCCCGGCAAATAAGCGGCACGGCTAAGTGTTTTAATGTAAGCAACTAAGCGAAAAAGTATCTGCTTGATTTGCATTGTTATATACCGATACCATTTTTATTCCTAAATTCTAATGATGAATATAAGAGACTAAAACTTTAAGGTTTGTTGTCATTAATTATATCATTTTGAAGATAGCGTATCTTGAGGGGACGCCAGAAAGGAAAAATGAACCAACCTGTTGAACTGTGAGGTACCCATGTGCCATCTTCATTGGTTTCAAGGGTCCATTTATATGCTTTCCTCCACGCTCGTGAACCCGAAGGCGGCACTTAGATGAAAGTCCATATGCAAAGCAATTAAGTGCTTCTTCAGCATCATCAAAATGTTCATGCCATCCTTCAAAGGAGACAATATATGGATCATCAGACTCCCCAATCACAGTATCGAATCTCACTGTGAATCCATCATTTGAAAATGGATGAACAGTCACATACCCATCACTACTGTCATAATCGAGGGAAGGGTATTTTTTGAGTTTATTCAATATTTCATTGGTAGGGTTCATTTGTATAGGTATATAACAGGAAGTCGATAACCCTTACTTTCTGCCAATATTTCAAGTTGGTTGAAGGTTTACTCGTCAGATATCTAAAAATGGTAGTTTCAACATAAATGCTTTTTTTAATACCCAAAAGTTACTTAGCAAACTGATAAATACAAAGTATGGCTCTGAGCAAACGCTATAAAATTAGGGTAATGAAAAGGTTAAAGTACATTATAAATGTCTGAGTCAAGATTATAAGAGAAATTTTTCTCATTTTTTCGACAAATGCTATTGAAATTGAAATATTTTTTTCTTTTTATTCGTGTAGTTACCAATCCAATAATAAAACTAACACGGAGTCCCTTATGAAAAAACTGCTTCTATGCGCTTTTTTTGCTTTATGTATTGCTTTTCTGATGCCTGAAAAATCTGATGCCCAGTTTTTCCCGCATAACGATACTACCTACACTTTTGTAAGTACAACCAACGCTTTTGGCCGCATACAAACGTATGATGGCGAAGATGGCCGTTATCAGGATGTTGAAGATAAAATGATTGATCGTTTCTATCAGGTTATCGGCCTGAATGAAAATTATGTCTGGAATCCTAATGATGATCCCGATGTCAACCTTTTAGACACACTCTATTACGAAGGCCCGGATTCTCTCCAATATTTCAGAGAATTGATAATGGATAACTCCTGGAGATCAAATCCTCCAATAGATATAAATGTGCATACACTTGTGCGCATGTTTAAAGATGATCATTACGGACTTGCACGTCTTGGTGTTATTAATGTTGAAGACGACCCGATTGAGTTCCAGTTCTCTGCACTTCTTCGTGCCAAGATTTTCGAGGAGTTCGGCGGTGAAACTCTCGAATATGATGCTTCAACCGGACGCATTTACTTCTTTAATGCTGACGGAGCTATTGGAATACAGGCGCTCGACCGTGAAGAAACCGGCGTAGCCTTGCTTGATTTCCTCGATTACGACAGTACAGATCCACTAAGAGATAATGCCCGTGACTTCTTCCGTTGGGACCTCGTTAACCGCACCACTTTTGATACCCAAACCACAGTTGGCCCGGATGGCGGATGGGCTTACATGAATTTCGGAAGCACCGGCGAGCTGGCTAATGGCGAATCGTATTACGTGTGGATTGCATTTACCCATGGCGCCGACCTCGATGTAGTTGACATGCGTCTTGATGCAGCAGCAGAGCGTTTCGATAATCTTGATGACACCGATACTTCTATCGAGTTCCCGGGTCAGGAACGTCCGGTTCGTATTGCATTGGAACAAAACTATCCTAATCCATTCAACCCGTCTACTACCATTGGGTATAGCATCCCGGAAACCGGCCATGTAACTTTGAATGTATATAATGCCTTAGGGCAAAGAATGGCTCAGTTGGTAAACGGAACCGTAACCGCTGGCTCGCACGCGGCTATATTCGATGCTTCTAATCTGAGCAGCGGCATGTATATCTACCGGTTAACTGCCGGCGGAGAAACCATCAGCCGCACTATGATGCTTGTTAAGTAAGGTTAACGAACCGCTGCTTCTGCCTGTTGGCGGGGCAGCGGTTTTAGTTTGTATCTTGCTTCTGCTCCCCTTTTATTCTGCTTTCTTCTACAAAATTTCATGCATCATGAAGTATGCCAACTTACTTTTATTAATCTTTGGTTTATGTATATCACCGGTATTGGCGAATTCGGGAAAAATTGCCGGTACTGTTACTGATTCCGAAACCGGAGAGCCTCTTATCGGCGCCAATGTATTCATCATTGAATCCTCGCAGGGCGCCTCTACCGACCTAAACGGAGAATACGTGATTTTGAATGTCACCCCCGGTGTGTACAGCCTCAGGGTCACTTATGTGGGCTATCAGCAACAGCTTATTCAGAATGTTCGTGTTGAAACTGACCGTACCACTACCATCGACCTGGAAATGAGCTTTGACACACGTGAATTCGAGGAAGTTGTGATTATTGCCGAGCAGCCTCTCATCCGAAGAGACGAAACAGGAACGCGCCAATCTATCACCGGAGATGAAATGGCAAACCTGCCTGTCCAGAACTTCAGTGAAGTCCTGAGCCTGCAAAGCGGGGTGGTATCAAGCGGGCGACGTTCTTTTAACGTACGTGGTGGCCGCTCAAATGAAGTCGGATTTATGATTGACGGAATTATGGTGCGCGACCCGGTCAGCGGCGCTATGGCAACAAACATTGGCAATAACATGATACAGGAAATGACCGTACTTTCCGGCACATTCAATGCGGAATACGGAAACGCGATGTCAGGCATCGTAAATATCACCACACGTGAGGGCGGAAATGATTTCAGGGGGATGGTTGAAATCAATCAATCTGCATTCAATCAACAGTCTGATTCATTATTCAGCACTCCGGCAAGTAATACCTACAGTTTCAGATTCGACGGGCCGATTATCAGAGATCGTCTGTCATTTTTAATTTCCGGAGAAACGTTCAACAGAACGCCTCACACACCTTTTGGATACGATGATGGCTACAACGCCATGGCAAAACTCACCGCCAGGCCATTCAGGGGAACAAAAATCAATCTTAGCGGAAGATATTCGCTTGAGCAGTATCAAAATTACAATCATAGCTACAAGTACATCCCCGAAAGCTGGAATATTCAGGAGGCCGAAAGTTTTCATTTCATTCTTGGGGTTACGCAGTCACTTTCTGACCGGGCGGTACTGAATACCCGTTTGAGTTATTTCCATCAGGATTATTTCCGCGGGCTCGACAAACCGATTGAGGATTATTCGCAAAGCGTTACATTCCGCGATCCTACTTTTGTGGGCGAGTTTTACGCCTCTGCCAATCCGACTTCTCGAGAAGAAACAACATCAAGAACCCTGAATTTCAGAACGGATTTGATATGGCAGCCCAACAGAGTAAATGAAATTAAGGCGGGTATTCAGTTCCAGCAGCACAACATTGATTGGTTTGAAATTATCAATATTCAGGCTGTTCAGCCATACATCACCGACGTAAGAGGCCGCAAGCCTTACGAAGGCGCCATATATATTCAGGATAAAATTGAACAGCAGAATTTCGTTCTAAATATCGGCCTTCGTTTCGATTTTGCGAATCAAAACACAAGATTCAGGACTGACCCACTAAGGGAAGATTCCGAAACAAGTTCAGAATTAATGTATCAGTTAAGCCCAAGAATCGGAATTTCACATCCCATAGGCGAAAACTCCATTTTGAGATTCAGCTACGGAAGGTTTTTCCAAAATCCGGACTACCGCTTTGTATTCGAAAACAATTTCTATGAGTTCGGTACACGAGAACCGCTCTTTGGCTCTCCGGATTTGGATGCACAAAGAACCACATCCTACGAATTCGGGCTTATTCACCAATTCAGCGATCAGGCGGCTGTAGGCTTAACAGCGTACTACAAAGACATCCGCGGATTAATTGGTACAGAATACATCCCACAGGGAGGAATTGTAAATGGCCGTCCCGCTTTTACGAGCTACTCTCGTTTTGTGAATGAAGCCTATGCAAACGTAAGAGGCCTGGAGGTGAACACCGACCTGCGCATTAACGAAAATCTCGATGCGGTCATCTCTTACACGTACTCCATAGCTCAGGGAAGCGCAAGTTCAGAAATGGAGGGTTTCCCGCGCAGGCTGCCATCCACAAGGTTATATCCTCTGAACTTCGATAAGCGCCATCTGCTTAATGCACGTGTAACCATGAGTTTGGCAAAAGAGCAGGGACCGCGAATTGGTCGCACGTATCTTCTGGAAAACTCAAGAATCACTTTAGTGGCAAGTGGTTCAACCGGTTATCCATATACACCTACCGGCCGTGATATTGGCTTTGTAGAGCGAAACAGCGAGCGGTATCCCATCACCTACACCGTTGACCTGTTTGCAAGCAGAACATTCGATTTCGGGGAAAGACACTCGGTGGAGGCGTTTGTAAGCATCACCAACCTGACCAACCGCCGCAATGCACGGAACATTTATACCGATACCGGCAAGCCCGATGAGTTTGTAACCAGGCCACAATCGCAGGAGTGGATTCTGAACCCCAACAACTTCTTCCCTCCGCGCATTACCAATTTCGGCTTACGATACAGTTTTTAAAGAGAACACATTATGAGACATCTGATTTTAATACTGGCACTTTTACTACCTGCCGCCGCACTTGCCCAGTCGGACGAGCGCGACCGCAGAGGCGAACCTGTGAGTCCTGTACTTTATGGGATCGAAGACCGCGGATTTACCACCCACAACCGAAGCAACATCGGTATGTTTATCGAAAACCGCGGTAAACTCTACGCCCGTTCGAGCGCTATTGGCGTATCGGGGGAGTTCCCAATTAATTCTGAGCGGGAATACATTTATCAACTGAA
>SLDG01000056.1 GCA_007125355.1 Balneolales bacterium
ATTTATTTCACCACTTCTTAGAAGCCTCAACCGCTAAACGGTCTGCGCGTTCGTTGAGTGGATCGCCTGAATGGCCTTTTACTTTTATCCATTCTACGCTGTGCGGGTTCATGGCCTTGAGCATTTGTTGCCATAAATCGGCATTTTCGACCGGTTTTTTATCCGCTTTTTTCCAGCCGCGTTTAATCCAGTTGGTTATCCAGTTTTTTTGGAACGCGTTTATTATGAGGGCGCTGTCGCTGAAAATCTTAACATGACATGGCTTTTTCAGCGCGTTCAATGCTTTAATTACGGCCATCATTTCCATGCGGTTATTTGTGGTATTTTTTTCGCCGCCGTTAATCTCTTTTTGCTTGCCGTTCCAAATCAAAATAGCACCCCAACCACCGGGACCCGGATTACCGCTACAGGCGCCATCTGTGTAAATTTGAATTTCCGGTTTTTTCTGTGTCATGCTTTATAAAGGGGGCTTAATTCATTTTTAAATGCTATAGCTTTTTCGTTGGCTTTTTGCTGCCAATCTTCGCCATCAGATGCATAAATAATGGCCCGGCTGATTACAGGAAATGCCACACCCTTATGGAATTCGAGTGCTTTAATTAATTTTGAGATATCTCCACCTTGCGCACCAAGTCCCGGTATGAGTAAAGGAGCTTCTGGATAAGCCGCCAAAACGGGATGAAGGCGTTCAGTTTTTGTAGCCCCGGTAACCATGCCAATTACGGTGTCGGTTTTTCTTTGCATTTTATTTAGTCCTGCTGCAATTGATACAGCCAAAGTTTCCCCATTCTGTGTTGATTTTAGCAAAAAATCATCTGCACCGGGGTTGCTCGTGAGCGTTAGACAAAACACTCCTTTTCTTGCATCGCCCAAAAATGGCTCAATGGTTTCAAATCCCATAAGTGGATTCACTGTGATAAAATCACAATGCAAGCGGTCGAAAAAAGCTTCCGCGTATTTTTTGGCTGTATTGCCAATGTCTCCTCTTTTGGCATCGGCTATGATGAGTTTATTATCCGGTACAGCATCCAAAACATTTTTCAGAACGTCAAATGCATTTGGTCCAAGAACCTCAAAAAAAGCGAGATTAAATTTAAATCCACAAACAACCGGCGATAGTTTTTCTATGATAGCTTTACAAAAAGCCTCGACACATTCTGTTTTATTTGAAAATCGAGATTTTAAAGATTGAGGAATCTTTTCATAGTCCGGATCAATGCCGGCAATTAGCGTTGTTTTTGCCGAGTGAATTGCGGATTGTATTTTTTTCTTCAAAATCATCACCAAAGATACAGTCTTATTTTTTCAAAAAAAGGCATTTATTATATAATTAGAAGATGAAAAGGGTGTTCTCGTTAACTTAAGGAATGTTATAAGTTTGTGCCTCTTATTTATCTTAACGATTATGGCTCAATAATATACGGGTGCGACGTATTTGTATAATCCTGCTAAGATTTGTAGTTTATAAGGACGTTATAAGATAAATAATAAAAAAATAATTAGTTATGCATTTACGGATTGAGGTTTGGATTTGGGTTTAAGTCATATTTTGCCCGTCTGATACTTCCGTGCGACACTTTGCATAACTACAATACTCGTTAAGAGTGAATAATTCTTTAAATAAAAAACTATACAATCATGAAACACTATATCATAATACTTTTCACAGCACTTTCTTTGATTCTTTTTGGGTGCTCAGATAGCACATCCGACGATCCTGATCCCGTAAATGGTGGCATGGGTGAGTTCTCAGTTAACTTTGGCGGTGATTGGTCTGGCAATGAGTCTACTTCATTTTCAGCTTTTACACTCTTTTTTGATGAGGATGAACCTGAGGTTGAAGTATTTTACTTGTTTGGCTCAACATCCGATTTTTCCGAAGGTGATAACGGTGGGGACATGCAACATGGACTAACCGTAGGTTTTTATAGTATTGGCGGAATGATTTCCCCAGGTACCTACGATATAGTTGATGGACAGGTAATTGAAGAGTCTGGAAACCTGACTGAGGTTCTTTCACCGGATGAGTTTGTAGTATTTATTGTTAGAAACGACGAACAGGGATTCTATTCCGGCTTTTCTCAATCAGGTAGTATTACATTTGATTCCGTTTCTGAAAACTCAGTATCCGGGTCATTTGGCACTGAATTTGAGATTTATGGATTTGCAGGTGAAGTAGAAGTACTGGACGTAACTGCCAGCGGTAATTTCTCCTCAATTTTTATTCCCAGCGATGAAGCTCCGGATTTATAAAAACTAATTTTTAAAATAAACGCCTGCTATCAAAAAATGGCAGGCGTTTTTTTTATCCCGTGCTTTGCATTGCGGCGGCAAGACCGTTAATGCTATTGAATAGCAAATTTCTAAGCCGTTCGGCGTCTGCCTCTGAGCGTTCGTTCCACCTGTGCATCAAATCTGCCTGAATTAAATTCAGCACATCTGTGTATGGATTTCTTAGTTTTATGGATTTTTGAATGACGGGATTGACATCCAAAATGTGCTTTTGTCCTGTTACAGATAAAATACAAGCTTCCGCTTTTTTGAACTCCTCAGATATCATTTTTGGGATGCTCTCCTGGTCAGATAGTTGCTCATAGTACGGCGAAACCACAAAATGAGCACGCGCCATCTCACGCTGAGCATTATCTATCACCACTTTAAAAAACGGCCATTCTTTGTACCAGGTTTGTAGCAATTCCAGCTGTTCTTTCTTTTCGGTTACTTTCTCCAACGCAGTGCCAACTCCGTACCAGCCGGGAATATTATTCCGGATTTGAGTCCATGCAAACACCCATGGTATAGCTCTGAGACTGCTTAAATCAACCTCGCTGCCTGTTTTTCTTGATACCGGCCTTGATGCAATCGGCAATCTCGAAATATGTTCAATAGGGGTAACATTCGTGTACCATGGCCAGAAATCTTCGCTGTGCACAAGTTCCTGATAGGCTTTCATAGAGAATTCCGAAATATCGTTCATAATCCGGCCACGGGTATCATCTTCTTTCTCCCGGCTTTCATCGTGGTAACCCATGCCTGAAGCGGTCGCCCGAATCATGGCGTTCACAATCTGCTCTATATGTCGGTGGGCAATTCTCGGATGTGCATACCGGAATGAGATGACTTCTCCCTGCTCGGTAAATCGAACTCTTCCACTATGACAAACCGGAGGTAATGCCAGCATCGCCTGATTCGCGCGTCCGCCTCCGCGTCCTACCGAACCGCCCCTGCCGTGGAATAACCTGAAATCGATATTATAATTCCGGCACGTTCTTGCAAGATTTTCCTGAGCTACATGCAGCGCCCAGTTAGCCATCCAGTAACCGCCGTCTTTGTTACTGTCAGAGTACCCGAGCATAATCTCCTGAAAACGCCCGCGGGCCTCAAGATGCATTCTGTAAACGGGATTTTCGTAAAGGCGCGTCATCAAAATATGGCTCTGACGCAGGTCATCAATGGTTTCGAAAAGCGGAACCACGTCCATTTTTGTGTTTATCCTGCCTTGTTTCATCTCCCATAATCCCGCTTCTTTTGCAAGAATAAGAACTTCGAGCAGGTCGCTGACATCGTGTGTCATACTCACAATTACCGAACCAATAGCCTGCTTATCAACTCTTGTTGTTTTACGAATGGTATGGAAAATATCGACGGTTTTTTGGGATGTTTCCGTAAGAATCGCATCAATCCTTACCAATGGACGCGGGTTTTTGAGTTCCTCACTCAGTAGCGCAATTCGTTTTTCTTCAGATAATTGAGAATAATTACTGCTCACGCCGGCATGGCGAAGCAGTTCATCTACGGTATGTTCAAAAATAGCGCTATGCTGACGAATATCGAGGGCGGCAAATGACAATCCGAATGTTTTTACCTGTATCAGCAAGGTTGCAAGACTGCCGTTTTTGGCAATATCCTGAAAATGATGCTCGCAAAGGCATTGTTTTATCACATTCAGGTCGTGCAGGAATTCATCTAAAGTGTAAATGTATTGATCTTCATCAGGTTTTCTTGGCCTTAGTAAACCGGTATCATCTTTTGGGAAAGCCCGTTCAAGCTTAGACAGAATTTGCGTGATTCTCAGACGATACGGCTCATATTGATACCCCTTTTCAATCTCTTCGGGGATGTGAACATGGTTGTAATCCTGGCTGATTGCCCGCATCAGCTTGTCGGGAATTTCGACCTGCCTGCTTGAAATACTGAGCTCTCCTCTGAGTTCAATCAACGCATTTTTGTACAGTTCTACTACGGCATTACGGTGTTCCTGCAAAGTGTGACGGGTTACATGAGGCGTAACAAACGGGTTTCCATCACGGTCGCCACCAATCCATGAGCGGTACTTTACAATTACAGGAATGTCATCCGGTTCCTCATCATAGTGTGTGCTGATGGCTTGTTGAATATCTTTATAAATTCTGGGCAGTATATTCCAAATCGTATTTGTGAAGAAATAGAGTCCGTTTTTTATTTCATCTTCAACCTTAAGCTTGGTGCTCCTGACGTCATCTGTATTGAGCAGTAACTTTATTTGCTGGTACAAATCTTCAATAATTAACGCTTCCTCCTCAACGGAGTAGTCACCAGAATCAAGTACGGAAAGATTCTCGGAGATTTTCTTTTGAATTTTCAAGACAGATCTTCGACGTGCTTCGGTGGGATGCGCGGTAAGTGTCGGCTGAATATCGATTCGGGAAACCACATCAAGCACTTGCTGATATGTCAGCCCCATTTTTTTCATTAAACCTATAGCCTCCGATACAGATTCTGCCCTTGGTTTTTCTGCCGATGCCTTAATTTCACGCTGCCTGTTTATGCGGATAATTTCATGTTGCTCGGCCTTATTTACCATGTGGAAAAAAGCAGTGTACGCTCTTAATAGCCAGTCAATTTCGTTATGATTTAACTTTCTTATAGATTTCCAGACATCTTCACGCAGCTTAGTTTGATCACTTTTATAGGCATTTTTACAATTTAGCCTAAGGCCGTCAACCAGGTTGAATACTTCTTCACCGGCCTGTTCAAGAACGGCATTTCCCACTAATGCCCCAAGCAAATTTACCTGTTTACTTAGTGCTTCGGTTATTCCGTCGCCCTCAGCATCCACATTAATTCCTGTCCATTTTTTTCTCATAGCATATATTATTTAATCGAAATCCAAAGCCTAACCCGAATTATTCACGAAAGTATTAAAATTAAAGCATAAACCATTGTATTCTGGTGATATAAATAAATACTTGATTTACTCAAATTTGGGTGAAGCTAAAATGCTGCGCACCGAGCGAAGCGATTCCCACGAAGTGAAATTTCCACGTTAGCCGCGTTGAAGTTGAAAAATCGTGCTCAGGGTACTTAGGTACCCTGCCGCTGATTTTCCCCCTTCGCCTTGCTAACAAGAAAATTTCTTGGTGAATAATCCGGTTTAAGCTGATAAGATACAGTATATGAAGGCTTTGGAAAACTTTTTATTTATTGGATGGTTAAC
>SLDG01000282.1 GCA_007125355.1 Balneolales bacterium
GGAAAATGGACTACCTACCGTAAAATGGGTCAGGATACCATTGATCAGGCTGCTACAGTTGCAGGACTTGAAAACCGCGATTGTATCACCGAAAATATGAGAATCCACGGATGGCTCAAAAATGTAGATAAATCAAATCCGCTGCATTACTACGGGTCTGATGAACCTGGCGTTAGAAAGCTTTTTAAAGAAAATCCCGATTACGAGAAACCTCTTCATAAAAACCTGCCATATTTAAAAGCAGAGGTCGTTTGGGGAGCCAGAAAAGAAATGGCTATGACTGTGGAAGATGTTCTCTCTCGGCGCACACGCGCTCTTCTGCTCGACGCAAAAGCCAGTGTGGAAATGGCACCTGAAGTTGCCAGGCTGCTGGCGCAAGAACATGGATACGACAAAAAATGGGAAAAAGCACAAGTTGAGGAGTATAAGAAACTCGCTAATGCTTACATACTATCATAATTTGTCTTAATCCAACTTCAATAAAACTCGCTTGATAAACATTAACAATAACATGTAGGAGAATATAATATGAGTCCTATTCTAGGGGAAATCATTGGAACCGCTATACTTATCCTTTTGGGTAACGGCGTTGTTGCCAACGTAGTTTTAAATAAAACGAAAGGTAACAATAGCGGTTGGATTGTAATAACATGGGGCTGGGGTATAGCTGTATTCACAGCTGTATTCTGTATGGGGCATTTTAGCGGTGCCCATATCAACCCGGCTGTAACAGTTGGCCTTGCAACCGCAGGGATGTTCGATTGGGGCATGGTAGCTCCATATATCGGTGCTCAAATGCTTGGTGCATTCATTGGTGCTGTATTGGTTTGGTTGGCGTACAAAGACCACTTTGCAGCCACTGAAGATGGTGGTGCTAAATTAGCAGTACACTCTACCGGTCCTGAAATAAGAAATTTCGGCTCTAACCTCACAACAGAGGCAATTGGTACTATAATGCTTGTGTTTGGTGTGTTTTACCTCGGCTCAGGATTTCCACTTGGTCTGTTTGAAGTCTCAAGCGGTGAAATGCTCAAGCCAATTATGATTGACGGTGTAGAAGTAGGATTGGGCCTCGGGCCATTGTCTGCTTTACCGGTCGGCTTACTTGTACTTGGAATCGGCCTTTCTCTGGGTGGGCCAACAGGCTATGCCATTAACCCTGCTCGTGACCTTGGCCCGCGTATAGCGCATGCCATTCTGCCAATTCCAAATAAGGGCAGCAGTGACTGGGGATACTCTTGGGTACCGGTTATAGGACCGATTATTGGTGCAGTTTTAGCCGCACTTCTGTATATGGCAGTAATGTAACAAAGCATATCAAATAAACTAACCGGATGCCCAAGGGTATCCGGTACAAATAAAGAATATTTTGGAGACAAATTTATGAAAAAGAATACGTTATCATTTGCATTTATTCTAAGCTTCTTGCTGATATTCACCAGCATTCAGCCTGAAAAAGTTATATCACAGGAATTAACAATTACACCTGGCGTTGATATTACCAGTCGGTTTATCTACCGTGGCCTTGATCTTGGTTCATCACCACAAGTTCAGCCAAGTATTGCATTCGGTTATGGTGATTTTAACTTTGTTCTTTGGGGATCTCATCCTTTATCACTAACTCCCGATGGAGATGGTTACAAAGAAGTAAAATTTTGGATGAACTATACATTCGATCTTGGAGATTTTACCCTAACTCCACAAATTGAAAATCACTTTGATGCTAATACAGATGTTTTCGACTTTGATGAAGATACCGGAACTCATGTATTTCAGGCTTCTATGAGAGCTGCAGGAAAAGGTGATGTAGCCCCTGATTTATTAGTTGGTTATACATTCTACGGTCCGGTAGAGAATACTATCTATATTGAAGCCGGTGTTGGGTTTTCTGTTGGGGATGTAGGCCTCAGAGCTTTTGCATCAGGACAGTATTCTGATCCGGGTGGCTTTGTGGATCTTGGTTACGATGGTGATTTTGTACTTAACGGTTTAGGATTAAGTGCAAGCCGTCATCTTAGAATCAGCAATGACATCTCTGTGCCAATGGGTGTACTTTTTGCTCTTAACCCAAAGACTGAAAGAGCATTTATGGCATTTAGTATAAGTTTCTAAAGTAAGAATAGCATATTGGCCTGCGGTTGGAAAAATCGCAGGCTTTTTAAAACATTGAGGTAGTTAAGACAAGTTTGATTGTGTTAGTTTCCACTGAATTATAATAATCTGAAATTGAAGGAGTATCATGAAAAAACTAATCAACCATCCCGATAATATTATTCGTGAGCAGTTAGAAGGAATGCAACTTGCTCACGGTGATTTAATTAAGGTCAATTACGAACCATATTACATTACTCGTAAAGAAGCGACTCCTGAAGGAAAAGTGGCATTGGTATCCGGCGGTGGTAGCGGTCACGAACCCATGCACGGAGGTTTTGTAGGAAAAGGTATGCTGGATGCTGCTTGCCCCGGCGAAGTATTTACCTCACCAACTCCGGATCAAATGTTTGAAGCTGCGAAAGCAGTGGATAGCGGTTCCGGAGTTCTTAATATTGTGAAAAACTATACCGGAGATGTTATGAACTTCGAAATGGCTGCCGATATGGCCATGGCAGAGGGTATTAAAGTTCAAAACATAATCGTTGATGATGATATTGCCGTTAAAGATAGTCTGTATACAGCAGGCCGCAGAGGCGTTGGTACAACCGTATTGATCGAAAAAATATGCGGTGGTGCTGCTGAAGACGGATATGATTTAAAAAAACTGTCTGACCTTTGCAAAAAAGTAAATCGTTACGGTAGAAGCATGGGTATGGCATTAACATCCTGTATTACCCCTGCAAATGGCTCACCAAGTTTCGAAATTAGCGATGACGAAATGGAAATCGGAATCGGAATCCACGGAGAGCCAGGAATAGAACGAGATAAATTGAAATCTGTGGATGAAATTACAGAAATGATGACGAACTCCATCCTCGATGATCCGGCTTATCACAGAGTTCTGAAAGAATGGGATGCCGGCAAAAATCAGTGGGTAGATGTCGAAGTGGTAGATGATCCTTTCAAAAAAGGAGATCAGGTCATTGCGTTTGTGAACAGTATGGGTGGTACACCGGTCTCTGAATTGTATGGTGTATATAGAAAAATGGCACATGTTCTTGAAAAAAGAGGAATCAAAGTTGTCAGAAATCTGATAGGGCCATTCATTACATCTCTGGAAATGCAGGGATGTTCTATTACACTGCTGAAGGCAGATGACGAAATTCTGAAATACTGGGATGCTCCAGCCCTGACTCCCGCTTTAAGGAAGAAAATGTAGGGCTGAGTTTAAAGCAATTCATAATAATAAGTGAAAATAGAAAGCTGGTATCATGACCGGCTTTCTGCTTCCTTACTTAATTGCTAATTACAAATAACGCCTAAGCTATATAATGCTAAATCTGTGGATTCTTGCATATTGTTTAATAATTACGGCAATTATTGGTATAATTAATTTCAGTTAGGTTTTAAAAGGAACTTGATTAATCGTTTACTATCTCAAATTGCTACGAATCTATAGAATAAATTAAATATGGTAACCAAAAAACACATACTACAATGGCTTGAAAATACTGCAAACGCCATGGAAGATAACAGGCAGTATTTAACCAAATTAGATACTGCGATTGGAGATGCAGATCACGGAAATAATATGCACCGTGGTTTTAAGAAGGTTAAAGAACAACTGCCGGCTTTTAAAGGGAAAGACATTGGCGCAATTCTTAAAGCTGTGGCAATGACTCTGATTTCTACTGTTGGCGGGGCATCGGGACCACTTTATGGTACCATGTTTATGCATGCAGGTAACAAAATGGCGGGAAAGGAAGAACTGACACCGAAGGAGATGGGCGAGCTGCTTGCCGCCGGCCTCGAAGGAGTAAAAATGAGAGGCAAAGCCTCCGTTGGTGAAAAAACAATAGTAGATGCTTTAGAACCTGCAGTTGAGGCATACAATCAATCACTTGGTAATGGTTCTGACTTCCAACAGGCTATGAACAGAGCAGTAGCGGCGTGTGAAAAAGGGGCTGAAGAAACCATCCCCATGATAGCAAAAAAAGGGAGAGCAAGTTATCTGGGTGAGAGAAGTAAAGGCCATCAGGACCCCGGAGCTACATCTGTTTCATTCATAATTAAATCGCTGAACGACGCTTGTCTGAATTAATGATGTTCTGTTTATGATTCTTATTTAAGAATCGTGGAACTTTACTATTTCTGCCGGCAGCGTCTTTAAACAAGAGATGACTTAATGGTAGGTATTGTAATAGTTTCTCATAGTAATGAACTTGCGGAAAGCTTGCGCGAAATGGCGCTACAAGTAGGTAAAAGTGTTGTGCCTATTGCCTCAGCCGGTGGCGTAGATGATGCAACTGACCCAATCGGAACTGATGCGGTAAAGATATTGCATGCCATTGAAGAAGTTTATTCATCGGACGGAGTTTTGGTTTTTATGGATATGGGCAGTGCGGTTTTAAGCACAGAAACAGCCCTCGATTTGTTAGATAAAGAAAAAAAGAAAAAAATCAAGCTGTCGGGTGCTCCATTAGTCGAAGGGGTAATTAGCGCGGTTGTTCAATCTGCATCGGGCCTTGGAATCGAAGAAATAATGGATGAAGCTGATAAAGCCATTATTCCCAAAAGAAATCAACTTGGTTTGCAAAATCAGCAGGTATCCGGGAAAAAGCAAAAAAGTGACCATTCCGAAGAGAATATTCTGAAAAACAAATATCGCCTGAAAAATACCTTGGGTTTGCACGCAAGGCCAGCGGCTCAAATAGTTAAAACTATTTCGCTGCATGATGCAAGTGCTTCTGTTCGTAATATAACGCGTGATAGTTCATTTGTTAACGCGAAGAGCATGAACAGCCTGATTACACTAAACGCACGCCAGAATGACGAAGTGGAAGTAATGACGAGTGGTCCTGAATCTTCTGAATTACAATCAAAACTCACCTCTTTGTTTCAGAAAAACTTCGGTGAATCTACTGCCCCTGCAAAAAAACAAAGTTTCTCTACGAAAAAGCATAAAATACCATCCTCGGGAATAGTAGAGGGCATCCCCATTTCAGCAGGAATTGGCATAGGTGAAATTTACCAACATGTACTGAAACTGCCCGATGTTTCTGATGAACAAGCAACTAATACAGAGCATGAGCTAAAGCAGCTCGAAAAAGCCCTGAACGGAGCCACAGAAGACCTTGATTACATCATTGAAAGCAGTAGAAAAAAATTCGGAGATGATGAAGCGGCTATTTTTGAAGCTCATAAACTGCTTGTTAAAGACCCGGATTTACTTGATAAAGTCAGGAAAAGAATCACAAAAACTAAGAGTAACGCGGCTTATGCCTGGAAAACAGAATTAGAATATTTCATTGATTTGTATGATAATGCAGTTGATGGAAGCGTAATGTCAGGCAGGGCGGTTGA
>SLDG01000268.1 GCA_007125355.1 Balneolales bacterium
CGAAAACATCATCGAGCTTGAAGTGCCGGATCGTGCCGGAAATGTAACGCGGGAAGTGTTTCGTGTGAATAGGTGAGGGGCGATAAATGAAAAACTCCTAAATTATTAAGCCGTCTTATTTAATACGTTCCTTATTATTGCCTTACCCATCAAACTAATAATTCCACCTCTATCAGTATAGATAGGGTTTTCGAAAATATCGTATCGCTCTCGCTGAATGTATCCTTTTTTTATTTCTCCTTTAACCTTTGGTTCGGCGGTTATTTTTAGATATCTCTCATTTTCTCTATTGTGTGCTATTCTTTCAATTATATCGTAATGATTTGAGACTTCTTCACAAATCTCTCTAATCACAATAGCTTCTTCTTTTGGGATTTGATATTTCTTTTCGATCTCCTCTAAAGCCTGCTCAATTGTAGTTCTTGGGGGTGTATTTCCACCAATACCATGTTTTAAGCCGGTCCTTTTGGGATCCTTTACAATAGTAATGTTTGTTTTTTTGCCATGATATTTAACCGACCCTTTGCTCAATACAACGTTTTTATGAAGTTGGGTTAATTCAGATGTTTTTCCTCTTTTTATTAGAGTGTTTGCCATTGCTTCAGCGAATACAATAAACTCATGCAAGTAATCTTCGAGTGAATAAAACTGAGCTATGAAATAATAAAGCTTTATATATCGTCTCAATAAACCGATATAATTTTTTTGTTCTTCGATATTAGGAACAGTCTTTTTGAAATTTTCTCTGTACTCCTGGTTTATATTGCTTAATAAAGCATCAGCAGTTGACTCTCCTTTTCTTGCTTCTTTTTCAGCTTCTAAATAACTGTCTATATAGTTTTCAATTTCATATTCATCAAATACGCCAAAATCCTGTATTATATCGAAAACTTGTTGTAATAACTCTTTTTTTGGTTCTGATTCTTTGTAAGGAGAACCTTTTCTGTGCTTGTTAAAAGCTTCAAAAATAATTGTAGAGTTATTCGTGAAATCAACCACAAGAATATCAGCTTGTTCTTTGTCCGGGTGCTTTCTGTTCAATCTTGAAACGGTCTGGATGGCATTAACACCACTTACCACTTTATCCAAAAACATGGCTGTAAGTAGTGGCTGATCAAAACCGGTCTGGAATTTATTGGCCACAACCAAAATTCGGTATTCGTCTGTATCGAACACTTCTTCAATTGCCTTGCCTGAATGCAACGTATCTAATTGATTGATTTTTATTTCTTCTACTGATTCATTGGTATTGGGATCTGTATAATCACTAAAGGCAAACAGTACTTTATGTTGCAGTTCCCTTTCTTCAAAAATAGTCTTTATGTTTTGAAAATATTTCAATCCTGCCGGACGCGAAGAAGCTACAACCATCGCTTTTCCTTTGCCATTTATAGTATTGGCTATTTTTTCTAAAAAAAGTTGCACAATCATCTCACTTTTATACTGGATAAGACCATCATCATTATAAGCGATATTTTTAAGCAACTTACTAATTATTCCAACTGGATATTCCTTGTCAGGCAGCGTTTCTTTTACTTTTAGGTTATAGAGCGTTTCATAAGAGATGATGTTCTGTGCAACATCCAAAATATAACCTTCCTGTATCGCCTCTTCTTCGGTGTATACATCGCATGGTTCACCAAAGAAGGCCAATGTTTTGGGTGTTGTTGTAGCTGTAAATGCAACAAATACCTGATTGGAAGTATCCAGCTTTTGAAGCTTGTCTGTAATTTCATCCGTACCGGTTTGTTCGTCTTCTTCCTGTTCCGATTCTTCCCCATCTTTGGTGAAAAACTTCCGGAGAGTTAAAGCCATTTTTCCTTCCTGTGAACGATGGGCTTCATCAATGAGGAAGGCGACTTTTCGGTTTTTCAATTCATCGCTTTCACGAATTTTGTCTTGAATATGACTAAACTTGTGGATGGTTGATACAATAATGTCGCGATCTTTATCCAGAAATTTTGCCAGATCGCCGGCTCGTTCACTTAAGTTTATTTTTCCTTTTAAATGTGAGAATAGGTTCAAATCATCCTTCATATTTTTGTCAAGGCTGATTCTGTCTGTTAGAATGATGATATTATCAAATACCTTATTATTATCTTCTGTGTATAAACTGTCCAACATATCAGCCATCCATGCAATGGTAAGGGTTTTTCCTGAACCTGCCGAATGATTGATGAGATACTTTTTACCAAGTGTTTTATGTTCGTTTACATGATGCTGTATCTCGTGTGCCACCTTTAAGCTTGCACGTAATTGATGGTATCTCGGAAAAATGGTAAAAGAAGGAATACTGATGACTTCACCATATTCTGTGATTTTTTCTTCTGCCGGAACGAACACCAAAAAATGCTCCAAATATTTTGCAATGTTCTCCTTTGATAAGGCATGGCGGTATAAATGTTCAACGGGATATTCGCCTTCTGTTTCTGATTTATTGACGAGTTGCGCATTAAACCACCTGAAATTCTTTTCCGAGTTTGGGTCTGTTGCAACTTTAACTTCCGTATTGCTACTAGCTACATATAGGAAAGGCAACTTGTATAAATTATTTGCTAAATCTCTGGTCAAAAAGCTTTCGTAAATCGCATCTTCACAATTTTGGCCTTCATCCTCATGCTTTAATTCAATAACGATAATTGGCAACCCATTGAGCCAAATCACTAAATCAATGCGTTCTTCGGTGTGTGTATGGTAATGATATTCTTTTTTGAAAGCGAAAATGTTTTTCTGGAAATTTTCTTCTTGTGTCTTGGTGGTATTAGATCTTGGCTTGGGCTTGTAAAGTTCTAGTTGAGTGCCTCTTACTATCAGGCCATCTCTCATAATTAACCACAACTTTTTCTTTTCTAGTTCAGCTTTGAGTGCCTTAATTATTTCCTTGTTTGTGTCAGTCTTGAAGTTTTCTTCAATCTCTGCATACTTGTCGGCTTGTGTGTCGGTAACAAAAGCAATCAGATCCTTTTCAATGATATGGTACTCGTTATCATTGAAATCATCTCTAGATAATACCTTGTATTCGTGCTCTTTTTCTAAAAAAGCACAAATGTGGTCTTGAAATAATATTTCTTTGTTGCTTGGCATTTTTATCCGACTATTGACAGGTTATTAACTATTTATTGACAATTATGTACTTTTTTCGCAATTATTTGTCAATAAAATACCGTGTTCCTCGTCTTTGTCCTATTTTTCTAACCTTATTATTTTTAATTAGTTGGTTTAGTTGATAACGAAGCTTGCGTAATGGAATCTCTTTACCAATGCGCTGATGTATGTCGCTAATTGCACTTTTTTCGTATTTATTTAGATCTTCAATAATAAGTGCATCAAGGCGGTGAGAAAGTATGTTTTTCAAGTTTGTTTGACCTTTAAAATTGTGTTTTTTCAGAACTCCCGGCTCAACTAAATACGTTGTGCCTTTAGTTCTTCCTCTCGATTTGACCAACTTGAGATTTACCAGTCTCCCTAACCAGGATCTGATAGCTTCTTTTTCCTCCAAACCTAAAATAGAACTGAATTCAATGGCTGTAAGCGAATTATGTTGTGCTATTAAACCCAGACTAATGATTTCTTTTGATCGTAATTGAAATTCCTGATGCACCTTTTCAATAAACTGTATTACATGTTTGTTAATAATTTGCTTTTTCACAATTACTTTCACCCGATCAAACTCTTCGGTAGGTTCAGGAATGGGTTTCCCGCTGGAAAGTAATGATTCATATATCTTATCATAACCTGAACCTTCTTTCTCCATTAATTTCAAGTCGTAAAAAACCTTTGCAAGGTGTGGATTACGTTGAACACTTTTATGTAAGATATTTTTAGGCGTAACGCCTAAAGGCAGTAAGCCCGGATTATGAATTTCTAACCGATCTGGGTAAAGGTTAATAAAAATATCACCCTTGGTAGTATAAGGCCGATGTACCAAAGCATTAGCCATTAGTTCCCTTATTACTGCTTCATCATAATTCGACACATTTTTTCTAAATATGCCATCTGCTATTTCAACACCCTCTTTCCAATCGGGAATATCGCTGAGAACGGATTGTATCAATTCCTTGGGATTCTGGCTGTAATCATCCCAAATTAGTTTGTTTACTTTTTGATCTTGCTCATCATATTTAATGAACTGAATAGCAGGTGCATAAAGAAGCCTGGCACGATGTTCTCGCTTTCCTATCCATAATACACCCAAATTGGTTAGATATTTTCCGGATGTAAAAAAGTAATGTTCTAATAGCTCTTCAGGAGTTTTGTCTCTTACAAATTGGCTAACTCTGTCTGATAAACGAACATCAGACACAAATTGAGAAAATTTTTCATTGTCACAATCTTTAATCGAAACTTTAAGATAAGATTGTGTTTCCCATACAAAAGCACCTTTATCGGCTAATAATCTTGTTAATTCATCGGGTAAAATGGGTTTACAGTCATCATCAACACGCATGTAATAGCGACCATTAGAGGTAGAAGCTATGGCAGTAGAATTACGCTGCACCAATAGTTCCAGATATTCGGCACCATTTTCAGCCTGTTTTACCTGTGGGATTACACTTACATTAATAGTTCTACCCTGAATCTGTTTTTGAAGTTTGGCTGGCAAATGATCTGGCACTTTTTGACCAGCTGGGGGCAACTCATCTACATCTTCAATGCCAAAAAAAATGGCCCCACCCTGAGCATTGGCAAAGCATACGCAATCCTTTGCCAATTCATCCCAATCGGGATTTGCCTTGGTAAGCGTGCGTAACGACTTTTTATCTCGAAGGCTGTTTTCTTTCATTATTTATACGTTTTGAGCTGTTTTCATCTGTAACGGCGCCAAATCCGCCACCTGTTTCTTGCCCTGGCCCTCGAAGAAGCCGACCGAAACCGTCGGTCTGACGGCCAGTGACCGATCGGTCACGGCTGCACTACTGGTAGGGGGTCCGGTCACCTGGTTTACGGCCTGCTCGAAACGGGACAACGGTACAGCTTTTTGCCGGCCAGCCGAACGGACGTCAATCGATGTCTCAAGAGCGTACCGCCCTCGACGCGGACGCCGCCCGGTTCGGTGTCGACGTCGGTGGGACGTTCACCGACGTGATCGCATCAGTCGACGGTGACCTTGTCGTGCACAAACGTCCGTCGACTCCGGCTGCGGATGAAAATGGCGTCCTGTCCGGGTTGACGGAACTGGCTGCGGAGTCGACGGTCGAGCTCACATCGGCTGCTGGCGTCGTACACGGCACGACCGTCGCGACGAACGCCGTTCTCGAAGGCGACTGGGCCGAGACGGCTCTCGTGACGACGGACGGCTTTCGTGACGTCCTCGAAATCGGCAGGCAGACGCGACCGGCCATCTACGACTTACAGGCACAAAAGCCGGACCCGATCGTCTCTCGAGAGAAGCGCTACGAAGTGAGAGAACGCCTCGACGAGGATGGTGGC
>SLDG01000058.1 GCA_007125355.1 Balneolales bacterium
ATTGTGTTCATCTCAGGTACTACTGCGAGTAGCGGAGGATCGTATGCTTTAATCCTGTCAATGCTATCTATCTTATTATTCATTAACATCATTAACGTAACTATACCGGCAGAAAGGCCGAAACCAAGCATTATACCAATCAAAAGTGTAATGTTTACCCTGGGATAGAATGGATTTCTTGGCGTAACCGCATAATCAAATATTCTTCCGTTACCCATTTGTGTCTGCTCAAGTAGCATTAATTCACCTTGTTGGCGAGATAGTGTAACGAATAACTCCTGATTCACCTGCATTTCACGCTGTAACCTTGCAAGTTGAATCATATTAGCCGGAATATTTTCAAACTGAAGATTAAACTCAGCCAGCCTTCTGCTTACATACTCTTCCTGTGCTTCAAGTTGGTTGATTTTGATTCCGGTTTCCAAAATTAAACGACTTAACTCGGCAACCCTGCCTGCTACGTTTCCACGCTCGCTATCCAGAAAACCTACCCAGGTACCACTTTGCGTTATTTCTGATGTAAGGCTGTTTATCTCATTACGGTAAGTTGCAAGTTCACGATTTATTTCACGAAGCCGAGGCTCAGAAAATTCATTCCCCTCTAAATCAGGATTTTTGCCAAGTATAAGCATTCGCTCAACCTTTAGCTCCGCAAGTCCTTTTTGTAGCAAGTCAAGTCTTGGTGCTATGGCTTCATTAATCTGATCAGCAAAACCCGGTCGAATCTCATCTAATTCCGACTCATAATTATTAAGTGCCTGTCGTAATGAAGTTAACTGAATACGTTGATTTTGCAACTCCACTTCAAGCATAGATACTTGTTCAAGAAGCTTAGTAGTTTGTTCATCAAGCTTTATAGCGCCTCTGTCTTCCATAAAAGCTTGTAATCGCTCTTCTGAGCTTTCGAGAGTCTGGCCAATATCAACTAACTCTTCGTTCAAAAAGACGAGAGCAGAACCAATGGAAGCACGGCTTTGTTCACGAGAAATCACGACATACATATCCATTGCAATATCAACAATTTCTCTGGCCTCCTCCGGATTTACAGACTCAAATGATATGCTAACAATGTCAATATCTCTTGCAACACGTTCTACATCCATATTTCGCATGAATCTACCAATAACCGAAGTCCTGTGCGCCAAACCATCGGGGTTTTCTTCATCTAATAAAATCGGGAAAATCTCACCGTTCTCCATTTGCCGGCGCTCTATTATTTTATCAGCAACTCTTCCGGCGAACATTCTGGATTTAATAAGCTGAATTTCGTTTTCAAGCGGGCTGCCAATGCCAATGCCGTAACTACGGCTCAGCATACTGCTTAGGTCACTACCGGCATAAAATTGACCTCTTGATTGATCTTTGATGAATAATGTACCGGATGTTCTGTACATCGGAGTGAGATTCTGGACAAAAAACCAAGCCAATACGCCACCAAGCAGGGTACAAAAAATAATGAGCCACTTATATTTAAGAAGGCCTTCTATAATTCTTTGGTAGTCAAAGCTGTCTGTATCTTCTTCAAATTGTGAAAATGGCATCGCTTCTCCGCCATAATACCCATTTGCAGAGCCATTACGATATGATTTGCCCGAACCGGATTTATCTCCGAAGTTATTGGTACTGTCTCCCATGCTTTGAGAATATATTGTTATTGATAATACTGTTGTGCAAGCATTAAAGATAAAGTATTCTAAAGTAAAAAAAATATTTTTTTATGATGCCTTCTATTCTATTGATTCTTACTCAGAATCAAAACGGTTCACCAAATGAGGCCAATAACAATATCGCTATTAGAGCGAAAAACAATCCTAACCACTCTTTTGGGGTAACTTTATCTTTCCAAATGAATATTCCTACAAAAGTACCGCCAGCAATTACTAATAAATTGACCAGAGAATAGGCCGCACTCGCATCTACAAGAGTTAATGCTTTGATTAGTAAAATGGTAGAAAATAAGTTAGGGATTCCGATTGCCGATCCATAAAAAACCTCTCTGATATTCAGGTTTTTAATATCCCCTTTCCACAGTGAAACTGATAATCCTGTTATGAAAGAAACTAAAAATAAGGTGGTCATAAAGTGAGCTTCTGTGGCAGTACCGAGCATTTCTCTTTCAAAAACTTTTAAGGAAGAGTCCACTAATCCTGTTATTCCAAATAAGGCAATCAACAATAAGTGGTTGGAAACACGTTTAATATCAATTGACCGTCTTGCTGATATAAAAAGTGCCATTGCAATAAATACGACCACAATTCCGGCCAGTTTTCTCAGATTCAGTACTTCTCCATAAATGATTACCGAAACCAGTATGGGTATCAAAAGCGACACCCTCATAGATGCAATGCTAACCCCAAGGCCGTTACGGTCAACCGATTTACTGAATATGAAGAAATTCACGATAAACAAACATCCAACCACTACCGCAAATAAGAAAAACCAAAACGGAAAATCGGGGATGACAGATTGTCCGTCTGAAATATTTAATCCCGCAGCTACTACAACCGCGATAAGGTAGTTGACAGTGAGCACATTAATGGTAGAGAGCTTGCGTGTCTCAATCGATTTTAACAAGTGCGCTAAAATTATCGAACATAAAGCGCTGATGAGGATGAATGTCACTCTAAACTACCTCTGTTTGATACTACGCAATGTGAAAATCCCAAATAAAACAACAAAACCGATTCCTTAATCACGTTATGTAAGTACTCTTAAGCTTTATTTTGGACAAACCTGTTCCTGTTATAAACAGCAATTGCTCTTCCTGTCATCTCTTTGTTTAAGTACGGAGAGTTTTTCGATTTTGACCTGCTTTTTTCTTTTGTGAATGTCCACTTTTCATCCAGATTAAAAATAGTCAGATTTGCAACTGAACCAGCTTTAAGCCTCGGCACCGGCAAACGCAGAATTTCTCTGGGAGCGGTAATCAGGCGCGTAAGAACATCCTCAAGTTTCATCGCTTTGCTCTCAATTAACTGCTTTACGGTAATAGGCCATGCCGTTTCGAGTCCGGTTATACCATTTGGTGCGTAGATGAATTCCACTTCTTTTTCTTCAATTGAGTGTGGAGCGTGATCGGTGCAAATTGCATCGATGGTTCCGTCTTTAAGCCCTTCAATCATAGCCTGAACATCTTCTTCCGTTCTCAAAGGGGGGTGCATCTTGAAATTCGTATCAAAATGATTTTTCTCAATTTCTTCATCCGTGAGGTCGAAATGATGCGGACAAACCTCTGTAGTCACGTATATCCCTTTACTTTTTGCTTCTCTAACCAAATCAATTGCTTTTTTTGTGCTGATATGCGCTACATGTACATGTCCACCTGTTAACTCAGCCAGTAAAATATCCCTTGCAATCATCACTTCTTCAGCAATTGAGGGCGTTCCTTCCAGCCCCAGCCTTTCGGAAACCCGTCCTTCGTGCATGTGTCCGGGCCGCGAGAGCGCGAGGTCTTCTTCGTGATTAATAATCGGCACATCAAGCATCGAAGCGTAATCTAATGCAATACGCATGATTCGGGAGTCATACACCGGATCACCATCATCGCTGAAAGCCACGGCTCCGCCCTCCTTCATATCCGCCATTTCGGCAATACTCTTGCCCTGCCTGTTTTTAGTGACGCAGCCGATTGGAAAAACCTCAACAGCCAAGTTGGACGCTTTTTTTATTACATATTCCACTACATCTCTTGTATGTATGGGCGGATCTGTATTTGGCATACATGCAACCGCTGTAAATCCGCCTGCCGCTGCTGCAGCGCATCCTGAGGCAATGGTTTCTTTGTGCTCGAGTCCGGGTTCGCGTAAATGGACGTGCATATCCATCCAACCGGGAGAGACAAACGCGCCCTCCGCATCAAAAACGGGCTCTTCGGGTTCAGGTACCAAATCAGATGAAATAGCTGCAATTTTTCCACCTTTGATTCTGATATGTTCACTTTTTCCGGTTGGTGCCTCGCCGGGACTAACAAGCAAAGCGTTTTTTATAAATAAGTCTGGTTTTTCCATTGGCTTTATTTGTTTAAAAATATACTGGTTGAATATAGCTTTTAGCTCTCTTAAATTCGAACAGAATTTGGCGGCAAAACAAGTGCAATTTTATTAAAAAAACGAACGCACAAACATCCCTCAAAAACAAATATTTAGCAATAAGGCAAAAATCATACATGCTTAAGGATATAGAAGGATTACCAAAGGTACCATCAGTAACGGAATTGACATCTCAAATAAAATTGCTGTTAGAAAGCAGTTTTTTGAATACGGATGTTGAGGGAGAAATTAGCCGTCCAAACCAAAGCGCTAACGGACACATTTACTTTACGCTCAAAGACTCAGGAGCCCAACTACCATGTGTAATTTGGCGATCTGTAGCTCAAAGGCTGAACATGAAACCTGAGCACGGCCAACAAGTAATCGTAACCGGAGATATTCAGGTCTATCCGCCTCATGGGAAATATCAGCTCATCGTTAAGCATGTAACTCAGGCGGGATTGGGTGCACTTCAGCAGGCATTTGAGAAACTACGCGAGAAACTAAAGGCAGAGGGATTATTTGATCCACAGTTGAAGAAAAAGCTGCCCTATTTCCCCGAAAAAGTGGGTGTGGTTACATCAGCCTCAGGTGCTGCCCTACAAGATGTCATTTCTACGCTGAAACAACGATATCCCATGCTCACACTCCAGGTGTACCATGCGAGTGTTCAGGGTGTGGGTGCTTCCTCTGAAATCGCGGCCGGCCTGAAGTATTTTTCGGGGATGCCGGATATTGATGTCGTTATCGTTACCCGAGGCGGTGGTTCACTTGAGGATTTATGGCCATTTAATGAAGAGGTTGTGGCAAGGGCAATTTTTGCTTGTCCAAAACCGGTTATAAGTGCAGTTGGACATGAAACCGATTTCACTATCTCTGATTTTGTGGCCGATATCCGTGCCGCCACCCCGACGCAGGCGGTGGCATTGCTCACGCCAGACATAAACGAGCTCCGGTATCAGGTAGAGGATTTAAGCAACGCATTGAGTTACAGAATAGCCAAACGAATTGAGCGGTATATGGAGAAAACAGATGCTTTGGGTAAAACTTACGCGCTTCATGCGGTCAAGGAAAAGATTTCGGGATACCGCCAACATGTTAATTTTGCAACTGAGCGCATGGTCAATAGCCTTGAAAAACGCATAGAAAACGGATGGCAGCAACAACGTAAATTTGATGAAAAATCTGCTTCTTTAATGAAATACATCCTGATTGACAAACAGCGATTACTGGAAAAGCTTACTCACCGCTTGCAGGTTAAAAACCCCAATGAGCCCCTTGAACGTGGATTCAGCCGTATTTTTCAAAATGACACATGGATCAAACGTCAAAAGAATCTGCAGGAAAACGAGCCAATCACTATTCAATGGCAAGACGGTAATCGGGAAATGAAAG
>SLDG01000303.1 GCA_007125355.1 Balneolales bacterium
AGAAAAACGATTGAAGCCTTTTTCTTTGGCAATTCCCCACACGGCATCTACCACTCTGGGAGCATACCTCATTGAGTAACCTTCCCTTGGGAAAACTGCATCAACGCCACCAACCATATCCAACAAAATACCAAAACGCGGCATGTAACCCGGCACAGGCGGGTTTTCTGACCAATATCTCGAGCCAAGAAAATATCTGTCTAAATCATCTTCATGCCCGTAGTCTTCGCCATCAAAAAGAACAATATCAACACCAACAGGGGGCGCGTTTTCGCTCATTATTCTTGCGAGTTCTAACAACACAGCAACTCCGCTGGCACCGTCATCTGCACCGAGTATCGGCTTTTGGGCTAATTCTTCGTCCGGGTCGTGTTCAGCACGTGGACGCGTGTCCCAATGGGCACACAAAAGAATACGAAACCTCGATTCCGGATTAAAAGCTGCTATGAAATTATGAAGTTCGAGTATCTCATCATATCCCTCTGCTGTAAATCTTTGTATGAATACATTATTCCCGGAAAACTCCCTGAGTTTATCCTCAAAAAAAGTAGCAGCATTTCTATGACCCTCGCTATTTGGGTTTCTAGGTCCAAAAGCAAGCTGGGTTTCAATATAAGCGAATGCATTTTCAGAACTGAAAGCCGGTACTTTATTTCCTCTTTTTCTAAACTCGGCATCGGTATCTATTGATGGCTTATCGCGTTGACATGATAATGCGGTGATCATTAAAACTGCTGCCAAAAGAAAAGTAAAGAAAGGATTTTTCATACTCAGGAATGATTTTGTTCAACTGCTGCAGCCATTTTCAGAAGAGATGCTTCATTGAATAGCGGGGCTGTAAATTGGATACCAACCGGCAACCCATTAGAATGCTTTTGTATGGGTACACTTATCGCGGGCATTCCGGCTAAATTGGCTGAAATTGTGTAAATATCACTTAGATACATTTCAAGCGGGTCGTCTGTTTTAGAACCCAGCGGGAAAGCCGTAGTTGGTGATGTTGGCGATACGAGTACATCAACTTTTTGGAAAGCGTTCAGAAAATCTTGCTGAATTTGACGCCTTATTTTTTGCGCTTTGGCATAGTAGGCATCATAATACCCGGCACTTAACACATAGGTTCCAAGCATAATCCGGCGTTTTACTTCTGTTCCGAAACCTTCTGT
The DNA here is from genome assembly GCA_007125355.1 of Balneolales bacterium. Taxonomy (GTDB): domain Bacteria; phylum Bacteroidota; class Rhodothermia; order Balneolales; family Cyclonatronaceae; genus SLDG01. Next base: position 1,167 of record SLDG01000303.1, read on the forward strand.
ACGGCTGCGCTTGTATAATCTGATTAGTGCGCTATCTAAAGCAGATACATCACCGCCATTAGTTTCCAGCTTCTTCTTTTCTTCTGCCAATTCTGACTTAAGTTTTTTCAAATCTGCTCTGTAACCATATCGAATTCCATCATATCGCGCCAAATTACTTGATGCCTCAGCAGTAGCAAGAATGTAATATGTGGCAATGGAAAACTCGGTTGTTGGCATGGATACATCTACTACCTCGGCACCCAAAGATTTCAACTCCTCAAGCGTTTGAAGAACCCTTTCTTTTATTTCGGGATCAAGTCCTTCACCAAAATACTCAGCGGGGAATCCAATCTTCATTCCATTAATGGAATCATTACATGATGAGACATAGTCTGCAACCGGTTCAGATGAAGATGTGGCATCTTTTTCGTCTCTGCCGGCAATGACTTCCAGAATTCTGGCGCTATCTTCCGCGGTTTGGGTGATAGGCCCGATACAGTCAAATGAAGATGCATAAGCTATCAAACCGTAGCGGGATACACGTCCATAAGTGGGCTTCAGGCCAACCACGCCACAAAGAGATGCAGGTTGACGAATTGAGCCTCCTGTATCGCTGCCAAGAGTAACATTACACATACCGGCGGCAACCGCAGCTGCACTTCCACCCGATGATCCACCCGGCACCATTGTTGGATCATGTGGATTTTTTACAGGCCCGTGAACGGACGTTTCGTTGGATGAACCCATTGCGAATTCATCCATATTTAATCTGCCGATGATAATCGCATCCTGCTCTTCAAGGCGTTTCACAGCCGTTGATGCATACACACTTTCAAAGTTTTGCAGCATTTTAGATCCGGCAGTAGCCACTTTGCCGTCCTGAACAATGGCTTCTTTAATACCGATTACGCATCCGGCGAGTTTACCGGCAGTGCCATTATCAATTTTCTTTTGGATATCTACAGCTTTACCTCGGGCTTCTTCATCAAAAACCTGTGTAAAGATGTTTAAAGATTCATTTTTTTCTTCAATAGCTTGAAGAAAACCGTTAACGATATCCGTTAGTTTTTGTTCGCCGGAAGCAAGAGCACGCTGCGCTGTGCTTATGTCAATAAAGTTCAAAACCTGAATAGTTTATGAGCTGGATGTTTTTTCCTTGGTTTTGTTATTGGCATTGTCCGACTCATTAGCCCCATGCTCTATCTCTTTTTTGATATCGTTTGAAGCTTTACGGAATTCGTTGATTCCCTGACCAAGTCCACGCGCCAATTCGGGTATTTTTTTGGCACCAAATAGTAGCAGAACAATCAGAACAATCACTACAAGTTCAATTCCACCGGGCATTCCCATATTTTTTCTCCAGTTATGAGGTATTTAGTCGTTTTTTTGCAAGTATAAAATATACGAAGTAATTCAATGAGAATCAGGGTTTCATCATTCCTTGGGGATAAAGTTTTTTACCCGGCATGTACTGTTCAAGGAAGCAATTATGAATCCACCCCGAAAAGTTAATTATGAACCCTGCCTGCCGATGCAGTCAGGCAGGCAAAAAGACACAAAAGCACGAGGTTTCGCTTCGCGGGAATCGCTATCGCCTGCCTGCTGCAGGCAGGCTCGGTGCACAAAGGTAAGTTATTGTTTTTATGTTTCAATAAATTATGCTTGGCGAGTTATTTAAATTGAGCTTTTAAAAAAAGCTTAGTTTCTCAACCAGGGAGACCTTGAAGGTTTTAGAAACCTTCAAGGTCTGGCATTAGTTAGTTTTTGGGCTAAATTTAATTATTTTGAATACAAATTAACGAGCCTGTTTTTGTTTTTAATCTTTTTTTATGATTAATGCGGGATGACACATCCCTGATTCTGAAATCATTCCCGTCAGGGAATCAACACCATTCCGGTAACAGAAGGAATTTCTATCTGCATTTGGCCATTTTGAACATCTACGGTATCGCCGGAGATTAAATCGGTCAGATTTCCGGTCAGGAATTCATGCTCAATATTTATCTGAACGGGATTTTCATCACGGTTCAAAACAACTATCGCAAATTGATCTTCATTGATATACCTGACGAATGCGGTTGTCCGCTCATTATCTCCGGTTGGTAAAAATTCGGCGAAACCGGAACCGAGAGCATCAACAGAATGTCTTATTTCTGCTATTTTTGTGTACCACTGATGCAAATCATGGTTAAACTCAACCGTATCTCTTGGCCGCTCCCGTCCCCAGCGGTGGCTGACCTCGTCATCGTACTCAATATCCGGCCAAATCATGGGCTTGCGGTCATCGGGGTCATCGGCACCCCACACTCCGGACTCAGTGCCATAATACACCATTGGACTGCCTTTCCATGTAAACTGAAAAAGAGAAACCAGTTTTAGCACTTCGTTTTCTTCGTCGGTGGGCTTGCGTATATCGTAGTCGTTTCCCGGAGTGCGAACAATCGTATCATCCTTGAATTCCCGGTCTGCGTTTACGATTTGTGTGGCCAGCCGCTCGGTATCATGGCTGTCCATCAGGTTTTGCATGGCCAGATTTACAGGCTTAGGGAAATCATCCAGCAAAACAGATATTCTCTCGCTGAAGGTTTGCGCGTCAATGCTTTGTCTGATGAAAAATTCATGCGTTGCATAGGTGAACCTGTAATTCATCACCGCGTTAAACATATCATCGCTTACAAAATCGAGCGCTTTGTCTGTCCAGATTTCGGCGACGGTATAGGCTTCGGGGTTAATTGAGCGTACATGCTCGTGCCAGTCGCGCCAGAACGTATGGCCAAGTTCTTCGGCTACATCAAGACGCCAGCCTGCTACTCCGCGCGAAGGGTCGCCATCAGGAGCCATCCAACGCTCTGTTACAGCAAAAATATGAGCTTTTACTTCGGGATGCAGATCATCGCCGACTTCAGTAAACTCCGGAAGCCCGCGGTAGCCCCACCAGCCTTCATAATTAAAACCATCTTCAAATTCATCACTGAATTCAGTGATTTTGTACCACTCTGCAAATCGGGAATCCTCACCGTGCTCTATGATATCTCTAAATGCCCAAAAATCTCGTCCCGTGTGATTCCAGACGCCATCAATTATAATCCGGATGCCACGCTTTTTTGCTTCTTCGAGGAAATCAAGGAACAGAAGATCAGCAGAGGTCCATTGCCAGGTTGACGGGTCTGACGGGTCTTCCTGCTTCATAATTTCGACATCTCCCTCCGGGTCCGGCCCGAAATGGCGGTCGATGTGGTGGTAGGCACTGGCGTCGTATTTGTGCATGGAAACGGCATCGAAAATTGGGTTAAACCAGATTGCGGTTACTCCAAGGTCTTGCAGATAATCGAGTTTATCCATCACGCCTTGCAGGTCGCCGCCATATCGTCTGAAAAACACGGGGCGATAAATATCATCCATGTTTTTCTCCCACTCAGCCTGTGCGTACCAGTCGCTGCCCCAGGGTGTAATTTCCCAGCCATCAGGCGCATTTATTTGCTCTGCTACGGGATTATTGGAGGGGTCGCCATCCCTGAAGCGTTCGGGAAATATTTGATACCATACTACATTTTGAGCCCATTCGGGCACGTTTTTTCCTGTTACTTCTTTGGGTTGATCGGGTGCATCAGCACAGGAAAACAGGAACAAAAAAGCTAATGCAAAGATGGTTGAGGGATATGCTCTGGACAATTTCATAACAAATAATTTAAGTGTTTATTTAAATTTTATATAAGATACAGATTGATAGTGATATCTGGCGTTTGACTGCACGCAGATTTCGCGGATTTGCGCTGATTTTTTTGATTGTGATTATAAAATTAACTGTAAGGATTTTTCATTTTATGACTCAGTTTGAGTGATATGAGAGAAAATGAATTATCATATAAAATCCGAGGTGCGATTTTCAGGGTTTATAATAAACTGGGACCTGGCTTGCTTGAAAGTGTATATGAGGCGGCCATATTGCATGAATTAAATAAAGAAGGAGTCTTGGCAGAATCTCAGGTGCCTGTTCCGGTTTACTATGACGATGTCAAACTGAACCTTGGTTTCAGACTGGATTTATTGGTAGAGAATAAAGTTATCATCGAAATTAAATCCGTTGAGTCTATTCAAAAAGTTCATCACAAAGTCCTGCTCACCTACCTGAAACTCACAGGCATCAAGCTTGGCATTTTAGTAAACTTCAACACTGAAGACATATCTAAATCGATTTTCAGAAGAGTTAACAACCTCTGAACAAATCTGCGTTTATCTGCGAACTCCGCCTGAAACTAATCAAATCATCTGCG
>SLDG01000228.1 GCA_007125355.1 Balneolales bacterium
CTGATTGAAGGCCTTGCGGAATATAACCGCTCATTGATAGAATCCTGCATAATTCCCGTGGTGAAAGATGGCCCAATTCTGTATGTGGTAGATGGTGTAAATGTTGATTTGGATGCAGTATCATTCTCCGTAGATGGCCACAAGCGATCCCTTGAATACGGGGATTTTATAGATTTGCGGGATGATTCATCTTTTGCCAAAACCATAACATTTAAAGCGCAATGGGTGCCGGTCTTGCGCGATAAAGAGTTCATAGGAATGTGCGAAGCCAGAGAAATGCGTTTTTGGCTCGATCAAAATATTGGTGAAATTAGCGGGTTGTGATGATTTGAGTGATATTTTCAAAGCCTTCCACCTATACTGTTTTGTTTAACCGCGGTGGGCACAGAGGAAATCACGGCAGTTTTTTATTTTGAGGTGCTGGAGATGGTCAAATTATTTGTTTACACCAGACGTTTGCACCACCCCGTCATGCTGAGCAGACGGGACTCGTTGTTTAAATTGGGCACTATGCAATTCCCGTCGTCGTCGAAGCATTGGTGTATAAGAACTCAATAACTTGTGCCAAGTGCTAGATTTATAAATTATGAGACATCAATGCACTCTTGGCTTGTTCATCCAACCCTTCGACGACGCCGAGAAAAACAATGTTACCTTTGTAATTATTCGAGCTCGGCTGCTCCGCGATAAATGCGGAGCGCGGCAGGGTGACGATTCCTTAAGATGATATGTTAATCCAGGGATATTTAGTTTGCGAAGAATCACTCAACCGCCCTCAGCTCAAAACTAATTTTTGTGCCTTTTTCGAGTTGGCTTTCTACTTTTAAATCGGCGTTATGTGCTTGCAGAATGCTTTTTACCACTGCAAGTCCCAGGCCGGTGCCGCCGCTGTCGCGGGAGCGGGCTTTGTCAGTGCGGTAAAAACGCTCGAAAATATGGGGGAGATGCTTTTCTTCTATGCCTATACCGGTGTCTTCAATTGAAATTTTTACTTTATCAGCGGCGCGTTCAGCTTTAAGTGTAATTTTGCCTTTTGGGGTATATTTGATGGCGTTTGTCAGCAAATTATCCAGAACCTGTTCAATTTTGTTCTTATCAGCGTGTACACTTACATCAGAATGATGTATTTCTAAGGTGACCGGTTTACCGGCCAAAATGGTTTGATAATTATGTTCAAGCTTTTTTGTTAGCTCTGATACTACAAATGGTTCAATGCAGTAGAAATGCTTGTCTAACTCAGAGCGCTGAAGCATAGCTAAATCATTGAATAACCTGTTTAGCCGTTCCGATTGGTTAAGTGCACTTTTTATATATTTCTTTCGGGTTTCAACAGGGATGGAGTCTAATTCGAGCATTTCTAAGGTACCCATTATCGTGTGCAGGGGATTTCTGATTTCATGCGTTATGTCTGCATAAAACTGCCGCTGTTTTTCGTTGGCCTGTACTAATTTTTCGTTTTCGGCTCTTAGTTTATCCGCCATTCTGTTTAGTGAATCAGCCAGTTTGCCGAATTCATCTTTCCTGTTTAAGTCAATGCGATAGCTTGTGTTGCCGTCAGCGATTTTTTCGGATGCTTTAGTAATTTGCAGAATCGGCCTGGACAAATATTGGCTAAAAATAAAACTGACAAACAAAATAATGGCAATGGAAATAAACATCCCCGAATAAATAATCCAACGGATGGTTTTTATGGGCTTAAAAATCTCAGATTTCAGCCTGCTTATTTCAACAAAATAGAAGCCACGGTCAGCGGTTGGTAAAATCCCATATACATAAATGCGATCGTGTTCTTTTTCATTTATAAGTTGAACACTTGTCTCCCCGCCCAATAAAAGCGACTCCATCATGCTGAAACCGGCCGTAATAGTTAATGAGTCACTAACAGCCGATTCGATGGTACTGTCGATTACCTCGCCATATTGGTCAAAAATGCTTACATCATAGCGCGCCTGTTGTCCGGTTTCGCGCAGCAATGCTATCATCTCGTCATGTGTAGCGCTTGCAGCCTGAAAGGAGAGAAGAATCTGCCGGGCGTCTGCCTGCATGTCTTCCTCACTTTGCATCATCAAATACCCCCTGATAAATACAATGGAGTAACTGCTTATGGCTGTAACCCCGAAAACGAGCAGCAGTATAAATGTTATGGAAAGTTTGGATTGAATGTTCAAAATGGCCACCTTAACCCGGATTATTCACCTGTTCATTCCGTAACCGGTACCACGGAAGGTTTTTATACTGCTGCCGTGGTCGCCCAATTTTATACGCAGATTTTTTATGTGAACATCCACAGTCCGGTCGAAAACAAACTTGTCTTCACCGGAGATATCTTCAAGTATTTCCTGGCGTGTAAATACACGGTTTGGCTGTCGGATTAGCATTTCAAGGATACCAAATTCGGTGTGAGTCAGGTCGATTCGTTTCTTTTCTGCCCAGGCTTCTTTTGCCTGTAAATCCAGATAAATCCCACCAAAATTTATCCAACCTGTGCCGCTTGTGGGTTGTCTTCTTAAAAGGCTTTTTACTCTGGCGAGAATCAGGTTGAAACTTGCCGGTTTAGCAATGTAATCGTCGGCGCCTGATTCCAATCCATAAATTTCATCGGTTTCATTATCCTTCGCAGTCAGAAAAATGACCGGAATATCTTTCATTACGGGGTGATTTCTGATAAACGTACACACTTCAATTCCATTGATTTCCGGCACCATAATATCCAAAACGGCTAAATCAACGTTTGCAGGATTTTCTTTGATGATGGACAGCGCCTCGTTGCCGTTATATGCTTTTAAAACTTCAAAATCATGCATTTGAAGGAAGTCAGCCAGCATATCAGCGGCCTCTATTTCATCTTCAAGCAGTAATATTTTATGATTAAACTTCAAATCCTTGAATACAGTCTTTAGTTAACTTTACGCTTTTTGGAATACGACTGAAACGGGAGCTCCTTTATAGACACTGAGCATTTCTGAAGCCGAACCCTTATTTACACAAATCTCAAGAGTTCCGGCACTGCCAATAAGCGCCACGGTTTCCCCATCTGTCACGTCTGAAAAAGTACTAACTATACTATTGATGATTGTGGTTCCCACATAAATTTTAAAAGGCTGACTTTTGCATTTTTCAAGAAGTTCTTTGGGGATGTTTGTAATTAAATTTCCATACGTATCTATATGAACCACCCATCCCTGAATGCCTTCATCATCTGAAATCGGAGACGCCCACCTGTAGGAATTGATTTCTTCGACCGGTTTGCCAAGCTCATGAATGGGCATGCCGTTGGCTAACATGGCTGCAGCCGGTGCGAAAATATCGCGTCCATGAAAGGTAGATGAAATAGTTTGTTTCATTATATCATCATGGAGAATCTCAAACGCGTTAAGCTCAGTATATGAACTAAGAAGCGAAAAAATGCCATTGTCGGGCCCGACAAAGTAATGGCCTTTGGTTTCTACAGCGATAGGTTTTCTTTTAGTACCCACACCCGGATCAACAACTGCCAGATGGATGGTTCCTTTAGGATACAGAAAAGCCGAGTTTCTCAAAATCCACGCTCCGGCCATGATATCTTGTGGAAGGATATCGTGAGAAACGTCTACAAGCCTGACCTCAGGACACTTACTCAGAATTACAGCTTTCATGGCACTTACGTAGTAATCCCTGTATCCGAAATCAGTCGTTAGTGTGATTATGGGGGTGTGCCGAAGCATGTAATCAGTAATTTAGCATAACAGGCATCACAAGCATTAATATTTCACTTTCCTCATCCTGCTGCGATGGCTTAACGATACCTGCACGGTTTGGGGTCGAGAATTCGAATAAAACCTCCGGATCATCAACATTCCCGAGTACATCAGCCAGATAGCGTGAGTTAAAGCCAATATCCATTGGATCGAATGAATACTCGCATTCTATGGATTCTTTCGCTTCGCTGCTCATGTCAATGTCTTCGGCAGAAATCGTCATTTGATCTTGATCGAGCTGAAGACGGATTTGCTTGGTTGTTGAACTTGAGAAAATTGAAACCCGTTTTACTGTTGCAAGCATTTGATCTCTGTTTACAATCAGGCTCTTGTCATTGTCTTTTGGGATGACCGTTTCGTAATTCGGGTAGGTTTCATCAATTAATCTGGCAACTACCATTGTGTTTCCGCTTTGGAAACTGACATGGTCGTCTGTGATTGAAAGTGTACAATTTTCACTGTCAAGCGATTTTAAAGTCAGATTTAAAGCCTTGTCAGGAACAATAAAAGTTGAATCTCGTTGAGCACTTAAGTTATTAAGAACTAACTTTACCAGACGATGACCATCTGTGGCAACAATTTTACTTGATTCTGTGCCAATTTCAAAGAAAACACCCATCATAGCAGGCCTTAAATCATCTGTAGAGACTGCGAAGCTCGTTTTTTGAATAGCAGATTTTATAATGTGAGTATCGGTAGAAATAACCAATGCATCTACAAGTGAGGGCATTTCAGGGAATTCATCACCGGGTTCGCCCGCGAGTTTATAAGTACCTTTATCGGTTCTGAACTTTACGTTATATCGCTCATCTACTTCGAAAAATAAAGGGATGTCTGGTAATTGGCGCAAAGTATCGAGCAGCCTGCGAGCTGGAATAGCTACTGCACCTTCCGTTTCAATTTCTGCCTCTACATATTCTATAATGGAAACTTCAAGGTCTGTTGCTGTTAATTTAAGCTTACCGTTTTCGCTCTCGAATAATACCATTTCCAGAATTGGCATGGTTGCTTTGGCCGGTACGGCGCCGGCAACAGCTGAAAGACTTTGAACAAGAGCACCCGAGGTTACGTTAAATTTCATGATCTTCTCTGCGATTAATTTTTTCTTTGATAGAATTGATAAGCGCTACCGGCCAACCGGATTTTTGGCTTAAACTGGTAAAATAACTCGACAACAGCGATTTCGCTGTGCCTTATATAACTTATTTTGAATAGGGAAGATACAATAAAATAAGCACAAGACGATGCAAAATTTTGGAGCTAAAGCGGGGGCTTTTTCATTGGAACCCTACCTGCCGATGCAGTCAGGCAGGCAAGATGGCGCGCAGACACGCAGTAAGGAAGTTAGTGTGAGAATCTGTCATTTCGAACGCAGGTAGTTATAAACGGCAAAGAATAAATATCTGATTAAAATTTAACCATCTCAAAGTATGCGAGAGAAATCTCCCAAGGTTTCAAAGATTCCAAATGTGTCAACGCCTTTGTTAGTAGGGCCGTTGCATGCAACGTCCCTGCCAAGTTATTGATATTATTCTATTTGTGGTTTGTGTTATAGCTAATGGTATCATAATTACAATTCGGCTCCTGAACCCGCTCGCTCTTCGGATCCGCTCAGGGATCGCTACACCTCAACCTCAGTCTCAACCTCAACCTCAGCCTCAGCCTTATAAA
>SLDG01000326.1 GCA_007125355.1 Balneolales bacterium
ACGAATTCTAAGGAGCAAATCTCCTTCTCGTACAAAATCACCTTCTTTAACATTCAATTCTATGATTTCCCCAGAAACATCAGGACGAATTATAACTTCAACCTCTGGCTGAATTCTACCGGAAGCAGATACAATTTGCGTTATGGTTCTTATTTCAGCTTCAGCAATTTCAACAGCTGTAGTTGATGGGCCACTATCTAAAAGTCCAAAATGGCGGGCAGCAAATGCAAATAGAACAAAAAATACGAGAACTGCTACTGCAATTTTCAAGAGTTTTTTTGTAGAAGATGTTTTCTGTGTCATTGATTCAAATTTTCAATTAGTGATATGATGTACCGGAAAAGTAAGTACAGAAACCGGTTACGAAAATGATATACTTGTAAGGTTATAACGAAAATCCCGGATAAGAGTTACAGAAGGAATTGAATAAATGATAACAGTAATTTGTAATACCGTTATCGTCACACTGAGCAGCCGGGCCCCTATATTTCAAAAATATGACGTTGTTTATCCCGGCGTCGTCGAAGTGTTGTCTGCGCAACCCGTGAGCGCTTTATAGCCTTACAATTTATAAACTTAGCCATTGATAAATATAATGAAGCCCAATCCACCAATACTTCGACGACGTCGGGATTGGCATCATCATCCTATTCCAGCATCTAATCCCGACTGCTCAGCATGACGGGGTTGAGTGAGCATTAGGTTTTCAAAAAATCTTTTTAAAGCATCGTCATCCTGCCGCGCCCCACATTCATCGGGGCATGGCAGGACAAGCTCGAATCTCTTGTTTGAAATGTCACCGAATTAGAAATTATTACCCATGACCACAGCGTAGAGACGCAAGATTTTGCGTCTCTACCATGGCCTGAAAATTGATTTCTATATAATTAACTTCCCCTCACTCCGCCATCGCCTGTTCAGCAGACGCGTTTTTTACGTATTCATCGAGCCATTCGAGGGTTTCCCAGAGCATGTGCAGTACAGATTCTCTTGCGCGGTAGCCATGACTTTCATTCGGCAACATTACTAACCTTGCCGTTCCGCCAAGTCCTTGTATGGCCTGGTATAAACGCTCGCTTTGGATCGGGAACGTGCCTGAGTTGTTATCTTCAGCACCATGTATGATGAGAATTGGCGTCGTGAGTGTGTGTGCGTGGAAGAACGGCGACATCCTGATGTACAAATCGGTGTCATCCCAAATTGTTCTCTCTTCACGCTGGAATCCAAATGGAGTCAGGCTCCGGTTGTATGCCCCGCTTCGTGCGATTCCGGCTCTGAAAATATCTGAATGTGCCAGCAAATTGGCAGTCATAAACGCGCCATAACTATGGCCGCCGATTGCAGCTCTGTCGGGATCGGCGATACCCATTTCTGCAACTGCCTGAACGGCTGCTTCAGCATTCATTATCAGCTGTTCTACAAAGGTATCGTTGGGCTGTTTGTCACCTTCGCCAACAATGGGCATTGTTGCATTATCCAGTACCGCGTAACCCTGAGTTACGAGCCATTGTGGCCCCCAAAAACTGATATTATTGAACGTATAAGGCGAAAACGATTGCTGTCCGGCAGCATCAGCACTTCTGAACTCCCGCGGATACGCCCATACGACTAATGGCAATTTGCCATCTTTTTCTTTGTCATAGTCTGGTGGTAAAAACAAAGTTCCGGTCAGTGGAATCCCATCTTCCCTTTCATAGCTGATGATTTCTCTGTGAACATCCATTAATTCGGGATTTGGATGCTCAAATGTAGTTAATGCGGCTCTCGTGTTGTCAGTCAGATTCAACCTGAAAAAATTTGCCGGTTCATTTTCAGATTGCCTGTTTGTGATTATTTCTGTCGCCTGATTATCCAACACAGCAGTAACGCGCTCAAAGTACGGCGAAACACTTTGCCAAAGCCTTTCTGACTCGCCAGAATGGGGATTAAATCTATCCAGAAACGGGAAATTACCATCTGGAGATGAACCATTTCCTGATAAAAACATTGTATAACCATCATCAGCGGTGAGTAAAACAGCATTTCCGGTTTCGTTTACAGTCATGACCGGGCTTCCCGGATCGTTAAATATATCCTCGTAATTTCTGTCCCGAAGCAGCACTTGTTCAGCATTTGGGTCACCGGGCTGAAGCATCCATACCTTTTCATTCCGGTCAGAGAACCATCGTTCGATTACCAGCGCGAGTCCGTCATGTCCCCACATTACTCCTGAGTATCGATTCTCTAATCGTGCAAAAACACGCGGTTCAGCCTCAAAAGGATAATTTTGCAAATACACAAAATCTCTGTGCTCTACCTCTATGCGTGGATTTCCCTCATCCTGCGCCTCGGCCCACATCAGTTCCGCGGGAGCATCGTTTCGCCACGTAATACTTCTCGGCCCTACCGAAGTTGAACCAAAACCAATCGGGATTTCATCCTGTAAAGGAATTTCCGCCACGGTATGAACCACATCCCCGTTCAGATTCCACACTTCGGTTGTTGTGGGGAAGCGAAACGCCGGCACATAATACGAATACGGCCTGTGTACGGAGGCAACGAGCAAAAGATTTCCATTGGGTGCCACAGTCTGACTTCTGTACAAACCCGGTTCCCCAACCTTGGTTTGTGTTCCGGTTCTTACATCTACCATAACTAATTGAGAGGTAAAGTAGTAGTCAAAAAGCGCTTCATCGTGATCATTTTGCAACATATCCTGATATGTACGAGCCGGAGCGGAACGTCCAAGATTCTGCTGGATAATTGGTCCTGTTGGTACAGGATTGACCACCGGCTCTTCCCCTCTGTCATCCGGAACAGAGCGCACAATTATTCTTTGTGAATCGGGAAGCCATTGCATGGCGGCACCATAAAAAGCGTCATTTACCCGAATTCCAGTAACCTGACTTACCGATGCGCTTTCAGTGGAACCAACCCATAGCTGAATTCCATCTGAAACGGTGTTGGTAAATGCAAAATAACGTCCGTTTGGCGACCAGGAAACACTGCCGATTCTCGCATTTTCCGGTATTCCTGTGATGTCGGTTTCCATATCGGTATCCAGGTTTTTCAGGGTTAACCCAAGGAATCCAACCGCACCACTTCTCCCGTTTGTATTCGGATTCATCCTGATTCCCGCAAGCCTGAGTTCCGGCTGCGATAAATCTTCGATAGTTGGCAGGCTTCTGCGATGCATGAGCATCATCATTGAGCGGTCAGGACTAAGGCTTACACCCGGAAGTGGAGCTGCATCAACAATCCGTACCACTTCTTCGGGCGGCACCTGATAATCAAGATCAACGGGATTGCCCTGCCCAAATAATGTTAGCGGGAGGATTAGAATGAGTAGAGAAAGCAGCGAATGTTTCATCTTATTGGAGTTTAGTTATGTTTTACAGATATGAGATTTTTTTGATTTGTCTTCTGAAAATAAATCAGGCTACTCACTTTAACAAAAAGTGGCCTTCGATTTTGCAATTCGGTTAATTTTTTAACAGGAGGATTTGGGTTGATAGATTTTATCACCCATGCGGGGTATTACTACCAATGGTAGAGACGCAATGCATTACGTCTCTACCATTGGTGCTATTGCCAGTTTTGTCAATATTATTCCCATTGTTTTTATCACCGGCCTAATCAACGAATGGTTCGGTGGTGCGTAACCCAGGTGTAAACAAAACTACACGTTACCATCAGGAGTCAGGGTGAGCGGAGCAGTGGATTGGGATGTTAAATTAGAATTATAATGCTTGTTCACTGCGTAGTCGAATCCCCTGCCTGCACAACCCGAGACCGCATTGAAGCCTAATCCACCAATGGTTCGACTACATGCCGGATTTAGTTGGTTGCTCTTAGTACACAACGAGCCCGGCATTCCACTACTAATGACAGAGTTAGTTTGTCCATACAAAATAGCTCAATAACCGCTTTGGTTTCGGTTCCGCTCAACCGCCGCTACAACATCTCTGTCATATCCATCAAATGTATCAAGCTTAAGCGCAGATATTTTGGCCTCACCATGCCTCGGTGGTGCGGAGCTCAAGGTGTAAACAAATAACAAAGAATGGATACCCAACCCCAAAACAAATCCCAAGCAATTATCTCCTGCCCTCCTTACTTTAGGATTTTAAAATTAACTATCTAAAACTAACCTCATTTACCAACAAACATGGCAGAGAAAAACGCAAAGTGCTTGATTTATGGTGCGTATGGATATACGGGAAAACTTATTGTGGATTTATGTGTGAAGCATAGCTTCGATGTTGTTATTGCCGGACGAAATCCCGGAAAAGTAAATAAAATGGCTGAAGAAACGGGGTTCGAATCTCTTATTTTTGGGCTTGATGATTCCACAGCCTTATCCAAAATTCTTGAGCCTTTTTCTGTGGTGTTGCACTGTGCAGGGCCATTTATGTTTACTGCCAAGCCAATGATGAAGGCATGCATAGAATCAAAAACACATTATCTTGATATTACCGGGGAAATTCAGGTGTTTGAACTTGCCGCATCTCTGGATGAAACCTTAAGGAAAGCGAATATTTGCGCAATTCCCGGAGTGGGTTTTGATGTGGTTCCTTCTGATTGCATGGCTGCTTTTGTGAAAAAACTCTTACCGGATGCTGAATCACTCGAACTCGCAATCTACACCAAAGGCGGCGTTTCGAGAGGAACGTCTTTGACCATGATTGAAAACATCGAAAAAGGCGGTGCGGTGCGGAGAAATCACAAAATTACAAAAGTCCCAGCGGCATGGCGTGTTAAGGAATTTACGTTTGGGGATATTACGAAGCCGGCAGTTACTATTCCCTGGGGAGATGTATCCACCGCGTGGCACAGCACAAACATCCCCAATATTGATGTATATATGAGCCTGCCACGAAAAGCTATAAAAATGAATAGGATGATGAGATATTTCGGTTTTTTATTTAAGATAAATTGGCTGAAAAGCTTTTTGCGTAAAAAAGTATCATCTGAAGTGACCGGGCCTGATGACAATGCACGCAAAACGGGAGAAACGAGAATTTTAGCAACCGCCACTAACAGCGCAGGCAAAAAAGCAGAGGCATTGCTACAAGGTCCTGAAGGGTACACGCTAACCGCGCTTACCGCATTCGAAGCCATGAAAAGAGTGCTGTATAATCCACCAAAAGCAGGTTTCCATACACCATCCAAAGCCTTTGGCGAGGATTTTATTCTTGCGTTTGATGGTGTTAAAAGAACGGTTGTTACAGAACCATAAAAAGATTCATTAACATTTCCCCTAACTAAGAAGACCAGTCAGGTTTTGGAAACCTGACTGGTCTGGCCGACCTAAAAATCAATCACTTCACCAAATCAAAGCCCTGATGCTTGCCTTTTTCGATGGCCGGCACGCCGTATTTCATCCAAACGGGTTGAGGCGCGTCCATCAGGTAATGATCGAAAAATTGCTGCATCCGTCGGGATAAATCTTTTCTGTTAACCCTCTCGCGCAAATTATGTGCTTCATTGTTGTAATTGAGCATCCACACGGGCTGTCCAAGTCGTTTTAGTGCCGTAAAAAACTCAATTCCCTGATACCAGGGCACAGCGCCGTCATCGTCGTTATGCATCATAAGCAATGGCGTTTCTACCCTGTCGGCAAAGAAAATGGGGGAATTCTCAACATATTGCATGGGGCGCTCCCATAATGAACCGCCAATTCGGCTTTGTGTTTTTTCGTACTGGAATTGCCTGTTCAGGCCGGAACCCCAGCGAATACCGCCATACGCGCTGACCATATTTGAAACGGGCGCACCCGCCATTGCAGCGGCGAACATATTCGTTCTCGTAATGATATGCGCAATCTGATATCCACCCCAGCTTTGCCCCTGTAAACCTATTCTATCCTCATCCACAAAACCTCTATCAATCAAGTGGAGTGTCATTCCTATTACAGCATCTTCCGCACTTCTGCCAGGATTACCAATTCTGTATTTGATATCCGGCATAGCAACGACATAACCCCTGCTTGTGTAGAAAGCCGGTGTAATGGTAGATGCCGAGGGTGCCGGAGCCCTGTAATTATGCAATCGATTAGATGTACGCTCGTAGAAATACACAATCACAGGATATTTCTTATTCGGGTCAAAATTCTCAGGTGTATATAATAATCCCTCTAATTTATCGCCATCCAAACTTCTGAAATGGAACAACTCTACATCACCCCACAGATATTTTTCCTGCTGCGGATTGGCATGGGTAACTCTGTTAAATCTTCTGAAATTATTGTTTGTGAGATGTATATCTGGGAAATCCTGGAATGTACTTTTTCTTACCATCCAACGGTCGGTGTCCCTTGCTTTTTGAGGTGTAAACACACGGTTATCCCCCCTCCAAAGCTCATTAGGATTATTCCCGAAACCGAAACGTATTTTATTGATGCTCATTGACTTGTCTTTGTCATACATTCCTGTCATATACACATCGTGATTAGAAAAATAACGCGACTGCCTATCCTCAGAAAAAGCTCTGTATGTAATCTCGTTTTGCCTTCCGTATCCGTTGGTCAGCATAAATGGGACATCATTTCCGGTGGGATCAAAAACCCATAAATCATAACGGTCACGAATAATAACCTGACGATCGTTTTCTGTCCAACCTTCCACACCATAGGGAAATGGGTCTGACGGGGCATCGTGTAATTCATTGTAGAAAGCAACATCTATATGTACTGTTAAATTAACCGTTTGCATGCTTTCGAGGTTGGTTGCATGCCAATCCTGCGTTTTAAAATCGTACCATGCTATAAATTTTCCATCCGGCGAATACGAAATGGAAGCCTTCACCCTTTCACCCATTTGAGTTCGCTCACCAGTTTCGACATCCACTCTGTAGATATCCGTGAATGCAGGGAATCCTTTCCATTGCACCAAATGCAGGTAATGGCGGTTTTGCATGCCCACGGCATAGCGCGCATTGCCCCTGTCGGGCACGGTGACCGTTTCAAGAGAGTGGTCTTCCAACTGCACAAAAGAATCAGCATCGATGTGATACACATTCCGGAATGTTCTGCGCTGATCCCGCCTGAGCTGCACCAATTGCTGAGATTGCAAGCGGTCATCCTGCCAATGCCAGATATCCACGGAAGCTATATCAATTTCCTCTACTCTTTGATCCCTTCTCATCGGTTCCGGTGCAGTACCAAAGAAAAGCCGGCTGCCGTCATGCGAGAAAGAGGGCGAAGCATATTCGTTGACCATCCAATTCCCGGGCAGCCAATCAGATTCCTCGTTTACAAGAGCGACTGCTTCATCCATACCATCCTGCCAGAAAAACAAAGTATAATACTCGGGCGCATCTTCATCTTCGTCTTTTTTCTCCTCATCGCCGTTTGCATTGTCCTCTTCTTCATCCGGAATTTGAGCCAAAAACGCGATTCTGGAACCCGTAGAATCCATCGTAACCGACCTGTACGATTCCAAACCTGAACTGATTGTGACCTGATTTCCGCTCTGCGTATCAATAAAATGCACGCCCTGCGCCTGAAGCGAATCTTCATCAGCGGTCACATAAACGAGCCGCTCTCCATGCCTTGTAAAAAAATAATCTTCCACATTATGGATCATAGTCTCGTTCCCGGTTTGCAGATTCCGAAGCACAAGATCGTTTTCGGTTTTTTCGGGGATTTGTTTCTCATCCTCATTGCCATTTTCCTCAGATTCGCCATTTTCGGAGTCGTTATTCTCATCATCTTCCTTAAGGTCCCGGTCGAATAAATACGCCAGCCATAGACCTGATTTTTCCGGGAATTTAAATGAGTCTACCTGAGGGATTTTCTCAAGAATTTCATCATAAACCTTGTAAATGGCGAGCGTGTCTTCAAACACATTTGAAGGCCTTTTGCCATCAATACGCGCTTGTCGTTGTTCCTGATGCGGAGCCGCTATAAAATAAACAAGCGTACGCCCATCATGGCTAACCTGAAACCGTTCACCACGCTCAAGTGGCCTGTCCCGATTTCTGTTCAGATTTCTGACTATGATTTCCCCATCTCCCTCCTGTGGATTCAAGCCATAAATTAAAAATCTGGCATCAGGGGTTAGTGTCTGTCCCGATATAGATCGCCATTGATCGAAATCCTCATGGTCAAGCGGCACCTTATTTTGTGCTTGCAATGCAGAAATAGATAAAGAAAGAAGTAAAATAGCCGAAATAGTAGCAGATAGATGTTTCATGCAGATAGATTTTAGATGGTTGAATTTAAGATCACAATGCTTGATTTGTAGTTGTAATCATTTATGAGAAGAAAAAAGATGGGGCTTTCCGTTCAAAAAGGCAAATTGAAGTTGTGGGGATAGTAGCATTTATGAGCCTCTATCCACCAATGCTTCGACTACATGCCGGATTGGCTTGGTTGCTCTTTGCGCTTCACATGGCCGGCATTCCGCTCATCATGATGAGGTTGTTTTGTTTTTCTGGGCTAATAAAACAATGCTTTAAAAGCATCGTCATCCTGAGCGGAGCTGCAATTTAGATTGTACTTAGGGCATCGATGCTGATCCGCAGCGTAGTCGAAGGATTGCCTGCACAACCTGAGACCGCATTGAGGCCTTATCAACCAATGGTTCGACTACATGCCGGATTGGCTTGGTTGCTCTTTGCGCTTCACGAGGCTGGAATTCCGCTCACCATGACGGGGTAGTTTTTGCTCCAGGTGTAAACAAAAGGCTGAATCTCAGTTTTTCCTGTTTGCTATTTGCGATTGCCGTATCTTTCGAAGAGAATAGAAAGCTCAAATTTATTTACCTGAAAGTATTCGACTATTATGAGTATTAAGAGAAAAAGTATTTTTATAACAGGAGCAGCATCAGGGATTGGGAGAGAAACAGCGCTTCTTTTCGCGAAAAAAGGCTGGTTTACAGGATTATATGATCTCAATGAAGATGGCCTTAGAAAGTTACAACAAGAAATTGGAGAAGAACAGAGTTGCTTTGGGGTTCTTGATGTTACTGACCCGCAATCATTTGAAAATGCCGTGGTTGATTTTGGAAAGTATACAAACGGTATGATGCACGCCCTTTTTAACAACGCTGGAATTATGTTTATGGGCAGTTTAGAGGATGTTGATCTTAGCTTACAACTGAAAACAATGCGCGTAAATGTGGAAGGTATCATTATAGGCATTTACGCCAGCTTGCCTTTACTGAAAAAAACGCCGGGCTCAGTCATTTTGAGTATGTCGTCTGCGTCTGCGATGTATGGCGTGCCTGATTTGGCGGTTTATTCCGCATCCAAGTTTGCCGTAAGAGGACTCACAGAAGCTTTGAATATTGAACTTGCGCGTTCAGGAATACATGTGACCGATATAATGCCGCTTTATGTGAACACAGGCATGATTTCATCCCAAAGAAATAAAGCAGGCACCCTTGAAATCTTTGGCGCGAAATTAACACCAACCCAAATTGCTGAATACGCGTGGAAAGCGGTTCATCATAAAAAATTACACTGGGTGCCAACGCTTAAGCTGAAAACATTGAAAACGCTGAGCCGATTCTTCCCCTTTGTCGAGAAGCCGGTTATGCAGTTTTTGAGCAAGAAATCGTCTTGATGTTTGTAGCCTTTAAAAGCTACAATTCGTCTAATTCCTGAAGCTCCCAGATTTCCTGCATCTCATCCATGAGATCCCGAATGAGATCAAAATCCTTGATTCCCGGTTCGAGTTCGAGTTTACTGGATAAATCCACTGCTTTTGGATGCACGGTTTTTATAGCACGTCGCACATTATCGGGGCCGATACCACCGGCGAGAATAATTGGGTAGTCTTCTCCTATTTCGCGCAAAATATTCCAGTCAAATGTTTTTCCGGTTCCGCCGAGCATATCTTGATCCCATGCATCAAAAAGGAAATATTCCGCCACATCGCGGTATGGACGAATCATTTCGAGTATGTCTGATGAATTCATATCGGGCTTTACACGGAAGGCTTTTATTACCGGAAGGCTGATGTTGAAGCAATCTTCAGGAGTTTCATCTCCATGCAGCTGAACCATGTGTAGGCCGGTCTCAAGAGAAATTGCATTAATTTCACCGGGCTTTTTATCAGCAAATACACCCACACACTGCGGGCCTTCCACCCATCCAATAATTTCAGCGGCGTCCTCGGGTTTTATGTAGCGCGGACTATTTTCAACAAATATAAACCCGAGAAAATCTACCAATGCCCCACTGGCAAAGCGGGCATCCTCGAGTTTTGTGATTCCACAAATTTTTACTTTCGTTCGGTTTTCTTCCAGATACATGTCGTTCGTTTGTCACTTGGTGGTTCGAAATTTAAACCACTAAGAATCTAAGACATCAAGGTTAATTTGGAGGAGTTTATACTTAAACAAGAGATATCAACCAAGCTAACAACTCCCACTCTTCAAAACCTTTGAGTCTTTGTGACTTCGTGGTTAATCATAAATTCTTATAATGGCTCATTTTTCTCATGGCCCCATGGTGCGGGCGGTTCATCTACAGGTGTTGTAAGGTCAAAATCTACACGCCATGACCATTCACCGTCTCTGAATGTGCCATATACATAGCGATGATCAGGTTCAATAATGATTCTCCAGCCGCGATATTGTCCGGTTTCCTCTGTTCTTTCGTGAGAAATAAACTCCATAACATTTACAGTAGGAACGCCATGTGTCGGCCCGCCATACATCGTAAAATCATCTTCACTTCCATCGGGCTTTCTGTGATCGTGACGAATATCCAGGCCGGTTTCTGTTCGAGTAAAAATCCATGTTCTTGACCTGTCCCACGACCCATCAAGATTTTCTATATGGAAAGGCAGCTTAAGCCTATCATCTTGGCATTCTCTGAAATGCACAATCAGTAGTTCATCGCCATCTAACATGGTATCTCCGGGTGGTTCGAGTGTTAATCTGCCCTCGTAGGCGTTGCCGCAGTGATGTCTGAGTTTATCCAAAAATGCATCATACACACTCACTTCTTCTTGTTCAGGCTTTTCAATGGCCTCCTCTTTCTGCATGCAGCCGATGAGCATACATCCCATTAAAACTATTACTGATATAATTTTGATTCGCATATCTTACGATTTCTTAGATTAATTTTAGTTCTTTCAGGCTTTCTAAAATTGGCGCTGCATCAACCTCGCTGTGTGAGCCACTCCAATAAACATCCCCGTTTAAGAGTAACAATAATTGTGGCGATTCGTGCCGCACACCTGACAATTCAGCTATTTTGTTAGATAGTTTTCTTTGATTGCGCACATCTATAAACCATGGAATTGCATGCTCGCTAATGTTCGATAGTTTTTTTTCAATGCGCATTAGCGAAAACCGACACACACCACATGCATAGCTGTGTTTGTAGATTAAATGTAATCCGCCATCTTTGCTGAAAACTGATTCAATTTCAGACTCACTCTGCGGTACTTTCCACAATTCTGAGCGGTCAGAACCCGAAAATAATGGCTTTAAACTGTTTAGGAATCCCATATTTAAACTTGTGAAATATTGATTTTGGAAGATAATAGCCTCGGCGTTTTAAAGCTAATTTGAATCACCACAGTTGTAAATAAATAAAGTGAATCACGAAGACTCGAAAGTCACAATGTTCACTAAGTGATTGGCTATTGACCTACCAATTAAACATTTTTCTCATTGTGAACTTCGTGCACTTTGTGGCTTTGTGTTTGAATAACAGTCCTTTTGAGTTAACAGAATTTACCCCCCAAAATTAAATGTACCGCGGAGTAAAGCTGTACTTACAATGGCTGCCGTTTCGGTACGCAGGCGGATTTCGCCGAGATATAAAGGCTTAGCATTAAGCGTATTTTGGGCAATTTCTATCTCTTCTTCTGTGAATCCCCCTTCCGGGCCGATTAGAATACCATAATCAACAATTTCTTTAGTTTCCAGATCAGAATTTCCAAAAAACAATCCGGAATCTTTTTGTTTTTTCTCGTGAGCTATGTAGAATTGCATTTTGGCAAAATCTTTAGAACTAATAGACTCTAAATCACACAAAGTAATTTTAGGCAGATGCGCTCTCTTACTTTGTTTCATAGCGGATATTGCAACCGATTCGAGTCGATCTATCCTAACTTTTGAACGCTCTGAGCGAGATGTATGAAGCATTACAATATCCTTTACCCCTGTTTCAACCAGTTTTTCTACCATCCATTCTAAACGTTGCCGGTTTTTCAATAATCCACAAAACACAGTGATTGCCGGCTTAGGGGGATTTTTTACTTCTTTGCTTTCAATTCTAAGAGTGGCCTGTTTTTTTTGGGGAATTTCGAGTTTACCTTTGTAGTATCCTCCTTTTCCATCAACAGCTGCCAATTTTTCTCCCGCTGAGTATCTGAGAACCTGAATGATATGCTTAGATTCTTCTTCCGAAAATGTACCTACAGCCCCTAAAATATTTTCAGGATCTAAGTAAAAAATAGTCATTTTCAGAATCAGCCTGTCTCAGCATGGATATAAACATCGCCGGGAGCGAAAGTTGTTTCACCTGTAATCAACATTTTTTGGATGTAGGGATGGCACATCCCACAGCCTGCCCCGCAAATCTTTTGATCGATCAGCTCATCGAGAGATTCGATATTTTGCTCTATAACAACAGCGTAAATATCTTCAAATTTTATTCTGTGACACACACATTTTTTGACAGTTCGTTTTGACATAACACAACTTAGGTTTTAAAATGTTTACTCAGTTTCAGACCTTGGCCTTGGTAGTTACTTTTTATCTCCTTCCCGTAGGTATACTCAGGAATGTCGGTATTTGCTTCAAAAATCATACTAAAAAACGTTTGTCCGTCTTCTACCAGAAAAGGAACATCATGCGACCGGACTTCAAGAACAGCCCTGGCACCTTTGTCTTTTTCGTCACCACCAAAACCACTGTCAAAGAAACCGGCGTAATGTGTTCTTAGTTCGCCCGAACCGGTATCATAAGGTACCATTTCTCCGGCAAGGTGTGTGGGTATGCGGCAACGCTCTTTAGACGCGAATATGTAGAAAGCCTCGGGTTCAAGAATAATGAAATTATCTTCTGAGGCGTAAATTGGTTCCCAAAATTCAGAAATTTTGTAGTGATTAATTCTCTCAAGATCAATCATATTACTGTTTTTTCGTGCCTTATATCCCACTAAATGTCCTTTTTGGCCCTTAAGGTCAACACTCATGAAAAGGCCATTATCAACTTTCAGTAATGAATCAGCAACAGGTTCAGCGTTTTCATCGAATAGCACGGGGCTAAGAGAATGTGTTCTGATAATTTCGTCATCTGTTAATTTACCATTTCCATGTCTAATCCTGAGTTGATTCAGTCGTTGTCCTGTTCGAACCCTGACAGGAAAAGATTTCGGAACGACCTCAAGATACAACGGGCCATTGTAGCCGGCTGAAATTTCTTCAAAACGATGCGTGTAATCAGTAACAAGACGTGTAAAGATATCCAGCCTGCCGGTGGTACTTTTGGGATTAGTGCGCGCGGTTAATTTACTTTCAGATTGAATGGTAAGTGTCGCTCCGGCTTTTCCGTTAGATGAAGCTTTGTAGGAGTAAAATGTAGATTCCGGCAGATGAAGGCTCTCTAAAAGCGGTATAATGTACGTACAATTTGGTTCGAGAACCGCGCCTTCTTCAAGCGAAAACTCATGCTGGCAGAGCTTATCAATTTTGTCTTTCACGGTTTCATTTTCAGGCAAGAAACCACAACGAACGCGGTATGCTTTCTTCCCCAATCGTAAGTCAATAGAATTAGGCTGAAACTGATTACTTTCTACAGGATGCGCTTTATCAGCCTGCACAACTCCATGCTGAACCAGTTTATGAAGAATCTGAACCGGGATAATACCTTTTTTTCTAAAGTGAATTTTCATAGCGTAGAATATAGTACAAAGCTAAAGCGACAGCAACAATATTCAGAAATTAAAACCTGAATTATACGACAACGAAGAAAAAATAATATCTATTTATGGAACATGTTTTTGCAACATTTCAGCCCAGATTTCGGGTTCTGATTGCTTGTCTTCACCCCAAATATCGAGCACATGATCTATTGATTTCATGCTTAATTCATCACTAAAAAGTGATATCTGCTCTTTATATGTATCGTGTACTGATGAAACTAATCGAATATCTGTATTTTGAATTTCGTTAAGCAGGTCGTGATCATGTAAATTTGGCAAAAACTCCGGAGGGTTGTTGTAGTAGTAATCTTCGGAGAAGTATTCACCAAAATATGGCCTCAGGTTAACAGGCCCACAAACCGTAATTATCTTATTGTATTTACCGGGATGCTTAAAAGCCAAATTAGTTGCAGTGTATGCACCCATTCCAACCCCAACCAAAATCACAAAATCATTTTTACTTTCTTTTTTTACCCTTGGCAAAACCTCATCATTTATAAAGGATTCAAATAAATAATACAGGGATATTCTTTTGTCAGGTTCTCTTTCGATATTTAGTATATCAGATTCCTGCATCATTCTTGGGCAGAATATCTGATTAAAGCCATGGTCAATTTGCAAACGTAAACCGTTCAGAATTTTATTTCTAACTGAGCTGTTGATGTATTCCGGGTATCCGTCGAAATATATTATTGGGGTTCCCTCGGTGCCATATACATGCACCTCGATTTTCTTGCCCATACTTGGACTATTCCACTGAAGTTTTTTGAAGTTCATAAGCGCTGATTTGATCTAATAATGTGAAACTGCCTGACATGCAGTCTTGTATATAATAATTTTCGGTTCAGGCTGGGAAAACTTAATAACTATGCCACTTCAAGAATACATGAAATACGATATATCCACAAATTTTTTTTTGAGAAATGTAATAGTTATTTAAGCCTGTGTTTCAGAAAAGCGCTTGCATAAATAATTAAACATAAAGCGGAACCACGATGATTCTAAGACACAAATTTGAAATTTTAAAACCAACGATTACCCACTTAATACTTCAAACAATCTATTAACCCGAGTTATTCACATTTAAATGAAATACATAGCATAAAACTATTGATTATTTGCGATGTAGAAATGGGATTCGTTTTTTGAATATGCTTTGATAATCATTGATGCTATGAATTAGACCATTTGACATTGGCACCATCGTATCCTCCCTCTAATCTCTCCCGATGCATCGGCACAAGCTCTCCAAAGGGGAACTCTTTTAAATCCCAAATTAATCAATTACTTGCGGCTTAGTGCAATTCGTGCCTTCGTGCCTTTGTGCCTTTGTGGTAAAAAAAAGAAAGCCTCCCCAAAAAATTAATCCGGGAGGCTTTTTAGCTTCGTTTAGTTCTGTTAGAATCAGGATTTCTTGTTGTCTTCGTCGTCGACAACTTCGTAATCTGCATCTACAGCGTCGTCTGATTCTGCGGATGCATCATCAGCTTGTTCGCCGGTTTGCGCGTCTGCTTCAGGTTGACCCTGAGCTTGTTGTGCCGCGGCCTGCATTTCGCCTGAAGCCGCTGCCCACGCCTGATTCAGATTTTCGATTAAGCCATCTATGGCATCCACATTTTCAGACTTGTGGGCTTCTTTCAGTTCATCAAGGGCTTTGGTGATGTTTGCTTTCGTACCTTCGCTGAGTTTATCACCGTATTCCTTTAGATTTTTCTCTGTTGAAAATACCAACCCGTCTGCCTGATTTAATTTATCAATCTTCTCACGGATTTTCTTATCCTCATCGGCATGCTCTTTAGCAGCCTGCTTCATTTTTTCGATCTCTGAATCAGACAACCCTGAACTTGATTCAATTCTGATAGTCTGCTCTTTACCCGTACTGTTGTCTTTTGCACTTACATTAAGCACTCCGTTGGCATCAATATCGAAAGAAACTTCGATTTGCGGTGTGCCGCGTGGTGCCGGTGGAATTCCGTCGAGGTGAAATTTACCAAGTGTACGGTTATCTGAAGCTCTTGTACGCTCACCCTGCAAGATGTGAATCTCTACAGAAGTTTGCCCATCCGCAGCAGTAGAGAACGTCTCTTTTTTACTTGTCGGGATGGTTGTGTTAGCATCAATCAGCTTCGTCATTACACCGCCGAGTGTTTCAATACCGAGAGATAGCGGCGTAACGTCAAGCAAAATTACGTCTTTCACATCACCTGCAAGTACACCACCCTGAATCGCGGCACCAACGGCAACCACTTCATCAGGATTCACGCCCTTGCTCGGCTCTTTACCGAAGAATTTCTTCACAGATTCCTGTATGATTGGAACTCTTGTAGATCCACCTACCAAAATAACCTGATCAATTTCTGATTTAGAAACCTTAGCATCCTTAATGGCTTTTTCGCAAGGCAATAATGAACGCTGAACCAAATCATCAATCAATTGCTCAAACTTAGATCTTGAAAGATCAATATTCAAGTGCTTAGGACCCGATTGGTCAGCAGTGATAAATGGCAGGTTAATGTTCGTCTTTGTAGAACTTGAAAGCTCAATTTTAGCCTTCTCAGCAGCATCTTTCAGGCGCTGCATCGCCATTGCGTCTTTAGAGAGGTCAACGCCATCACTACTCTTGAACTCAGATACCAGAAACTCAATAATTCTATGATCGAAGTCATCACCACCAAGATGCGTATCTCCGTTGGTTGATTTTACTTCGAATACACCATCGCCAAGCTCAAGTACCGAGATATCAAAAGTACCACCACCGAGGTCATATACGGCAATAGTTTGGTTCTTGTCTTTTTTGTCGAGTCCGTATGCAAGCGCCGCCGCTGTGGGCTCATTGATAATACGCTTTACAGTCAAACCAGCAATCGCTCCGGCTTCCTGAGTAGCTTTACGCTGCGCATCGTTAAAGTAAGCAGGAACGGTAATTACAGCTTCAGTTACTGTTTCACCGAGATATTCTTCCGCGGTTTGCTTCATTTTCTGCAACACCATTGCGGATATTTCCTGTGGCGCGTATTGACGGTCGTCTATCTTTACTCTTGCAACACCATCTTCGGCTTTATTCAAATCGTAAGATACTGTTTTGATTTCGCTAGAAACCTCGTCATATCTGCGTCCCATAAAGCGCTTGATAGAAGCGATGGTGTTTTTAGGATTCGTAATAGCCTGACGCTTTGCCGGCGCACCGACAAGGCGCTCTCCGTCTTTCGTAAATGCTACGACCGAAGGCGTGGTTCTGCCTCCCTCCGCATTTGCAATAACTACAGGTTCATTACCTTCCATTACCGCTACGCAGGAGTTGGTTGTACCAAGGTCAATTCCAATAATTTTTCCCATTTTTGTTTCCTTAATTGTTTTCTGTGTTTATTCTATTTCAATTTCTTCTGTGGATTCAACCGAATCATTTTTGGGGATGACTATTTTAAGCACTCCCTGACTGAATGAAGCTTTGATATCTGCCGAATTGACATTTTCAGGTATAGAAAACGCGCGGGAGAATCTACCAAAACTTCGCTCAGATTTAATGATTTCAAAACTCTCTGATATTTCAGGTTTACGCTCGCCTGAGATTGTAAGCGTACTATTTTTGACAGACAGCTTGATCTCTTTTTTGCTCATCCCTGGCAGGTCAATCAGTATTACAAGATTGCCTTCATCGAGAAAAACATCCGTTTGCGGCTTAAATCCGTCTCCGGTTCGTGTTTCTTTTATAATGTTATTCACAAACCGGGAAACGTCTTCACCAAGCTGACTAAACCTGTCTTCGAGTTCTGTAAAGTTGAATTTTTCCATAGTTCTTTATCTTTACACCACTACGATACAAGTATGATGCCAAAAATGATTTGTTTTTGACGGCCTGACTAAATGACAACATATTTTGCCGTTATTGCGGGAATGGCAATTATCTGGTTGGAGATGAAATTAGTCCCTAAACTCTCAACTG
>SLDG01000298.1 GCA_007125355.1 Balneolales bacterium
GATGAAGTGCGCGATAAACTCATCGACCGCATGTCAACGTTAATTGTTGGCGACCCACTCGACAAAAATACCGATGTTGGTGCCATCAACTCTAAAGAGCAGCTTGAAACCATTAACCGCTATCTGGAATATGGTGTACAGGATGGTGCCGAAATTTATCAAGCTAAATGCGCTCTTCCCGATAAGGGGTATTGGTGCTGTCCGACATTGGTTGGTAATGTATCTCAATCGCACAAATTGGTGCAGGAAGAAATATTTGGCCCGGTGTTAACCATACAGACGTTCCGAACTCCTGCAGAGGCGTTAGAAAAAGCAAATAACACACCTTACGGACTTTCCGGTGGTGTTTGGACTGACAAGGGCTCGAAAATTTTCGGCATGACCAACGGTATTCGTGCCGGAGTTCTCTGGGCAAATACTTTCAACAAATTCGACCCGACTTCGCCATTTGGCGGATATAAAGAAAGCGGCCTTGGCCGTGAGGGTGGCTTACACGGACTTTTACCATATCTGGAGCTATAAGATGAGCAAACGACTTGATGTTCAAAAAACGTACAAAATGTATATTGGTGGAGCATTCCCCAGAACCGAATCGGGGCGTGCGTACACTCTGAATGATAAAAAAGGAAACTTTGTAGCCAATATGTGCCTGGCTTCACGGAAAGACTTCAGGAATGCGGTTGTTGCCGCTCGCAAGGCACAGTCCGGATGGGCTAACCGCTCGGCATATAATCGCAGCCAAATCCTATACCGTATCGCCGAAATGATGGAAGGTCGAAAAGAACAACTTATAGCGGAGCTCATGAAAGAAGGTTCCACAAAAAATGCTGCAGCAAAAGAAGCAGAAACCGCCATAGACAGGGTGGTTTACTTTGCCGGATGGGCTGATAAATATCAGCAGATATTTGGTACCGTTAACCCGGTTGCTTCTTCTCATTTCAATTTTTCCATGCCTGAACCTACAGGTGTAGTTAGTATTATTGCACCTCAGAACGAATCGCTTCTGGGATTTGTGCAGGCTGTAATCCCTGTAATTACCGGTGGTAATACCGTAGTTGTGCTGGCTTCAGAAAAGAAACCACTTGCAACCATAACACTTGCCGAAATCCTCAATTCTTCTGATGTACCCGGCGGCGTTGTGAATATCCTTACAGGGAAGCCGGAAGAATTAGTCGAACAGTTTGCATCTCACATGGATGTAAATGCAATGGTTTACTGCGATAACGATGCTGATATCTTGAAATCTGTTCAGGAAGCAGCCGCACTAAATGTAAAGGCGGTTGTACACAAACCGGTTTCGAATTGGGCGTCTGAGGAACATGAAAATCCATATTGGATTTTGGACTTACAGGAAATAAAAACAACCTGGCACCCTGTTGGAGACGGCATGGCAACCGGCGGTGGATACTGATTACTCTGAAACGGCGTTACATCCCCTAAAAAAATAATACAATGCTCAATAAAGCAGTCATCATACCGGCTTTGATAATCCTGTTGGCACTTTCAGCTTGCGGACCATCAAGAGAACTTGCTGATGAACCCGCAGAGGAAGAAGTTGTTGAGGAAATAGTCGAAGAGGAAGAAGTCTTTGAACTTTTGAGTGCCGAAGATCTCACTCAATTGAGAAATACATTGGCTGATCCTTACTTACAAACACAAAATGAAGTCTCTCCCGTATTTGAACTTACAGATGAAGACCTTGAAGCCGACAATTCAAGAAACGGATTTAGAATTCAGATACTTTCTACTGAAGATATGAATGAAGCCGATGCAATCAGTTTGAGATACTACGATTGGGCTGATAATCGTGATCTGCCATTTATCAGAGCTCCTGAAGCGTATGTAATGTTCAGACAACCGTATTACAGGGTTCGTGTTGGTGATTTCAGAAACCGAGCAGACGCTATCGAATTTCTTGAACTTTTACGTCCCCGGTTTCCGGGCTCGTGGATCGTTTTAGATACTATAGATCCCGATCGGGTGCCGAGACGTAATTAAACTTTTATTGAGGGAACAGCAAATCAATAGAACAGAGGGATGAAACAATCTTTTGATGATGCAGAAATAAACAAGGATAAAGACACATTGACAATTCAATTATCGACGGCTCAGGATGATGGGAGGCCTTTTTATATAGCAGGAAATTTTAATGACTGGAATGCATCAGATGAAAATTTCAGGCTAAAAAAATCTACTAACGGATGTTTTGAAATAACATTTGAAGATTTTCAGGATCTCCCCGAAATATTAGAATACAAGTACACCCGGGGAAACTGGGAATGTACTGAATTGGACCCAAATGGGTCAGAAGTCAACAACAGAGTATTGAAATGTGATGCAGGAATAACAAAGGATAAAGCCTTCGGGTGGAAAAAACTCGGCGTGGCACATAACGAGGCATACAGGCCTTGCATAGAAACCATATCAGAAACGTTTGAAATTCCTCAGCTGATTAAAACCCGCCGAATCACTGCTTTATTACCATACAATTATCACGAAACTGACAAGCGCTACCCTGTACTCTATTTACAAGACGGACAAAACCTTTTTGATGATTACGCGCCTTTTGGCAGCTGGGGCCTCGACAAGCGCCTGGCCTTTATGGCAGAGAATAATTTCCCCGAATTCATCGTGGTCGCGATAGACCATGCTGAAAGTGAGCGTATCAAAGAGTTTACACCATCTACGCGCACAAAACTGGGGGTTGGTGATGGGCAAAAGTACGCGAATTTCCTCGCTGAAACGCTAAAACCATATGTTGACAGCCATTTCAGAACTCTGCCCGGCAAAGAACATACAGGAATCGGTGGAAGCTCTATGGGCGGACTTATCAGCATTTATGCGGCCAAACAGCATCCCGAGTTGTACAGCAGGCTCATGATTTTTTCCCCCTCGTTTTGGGTTACCCCCGATTTACCAAGACGATTCATTTACCACACTAAAGATTTCAACGGGAAAATCTATCTATACGGGGGCGGCATGGAAGGGTCGAACATGATTTTTTATCTGAATAATTTTAAGGAAATTATTGATAATGATCCGCATAAACGAAATATAGAATTGTTTATGGATATAAATTACAAGGGTACACACACAGAATCTGAATGGGGCAATGTCTTTCCGAAAGCAGCCAAATGGTTATTCTCTGATGATGAAAGCTAAATTGATATAAAAGCTGAGAGCACATCCCAAATAAATTAACAACACATGAAAATTACTTTCATAAGCGAGCCGCAAAAAAAAGATGTTCTCATCCCTTTATTTTCAGGGGGTGATTTTGGTGCCGCCGCAAGCTTCTTGAAATCAAATTATTTGGATGATGTTTTATCAGAATTCAAAGCTGATAAAGGAGCCTTCCAAATCGTCTACGAATCTGGGCGCCGCTATTTTTTAATGGGATTGGGGAAGAAAGCTGATTTTGACTCCATCTATAAAACAGCGCGGCAATTTTCTGTAAAGCAAAAGTCTCAGTTAAAAAGCCAATTGAACATCCTCTCTGCACACCTAAAAGAAAACGCAGATTCGGTTACAGAGGCCCTGCTTAACGGACTGATTACCGGCACATATCAAATTGGGGTATGGAAATCAGACGAACCCGAGGCACACCCTTTTGACAGTGATGATGCGGAAATTTTTGTCGTAAGTGCATCAAAAGACAAGAAAAAAATGAATGCCCTTGCTGAAAGGGCTACTATCATCGCTGAGTCGCAAATTCGGGTAATGGATTTGGTGAATACCCCGGGTAATGTAAAAACGCCGGCTTACATCGCGCAAAGAGCGGCAGATGCAGCTGAACAATTTGGTTTTAAAGCCACTATTTTCAGCGATGACGCCATTTGGGAAAACAAGTTACTTGCACTCGCCGCGGTAAATCGTGGCAGTGAGGAGTCGGCACAGTTTATTATTCTGGAATACGAACCGGAATCCGTTAAAAATCCTGTAACAGTTGGGTTGGTTGGAAAAGGAGTTACATATGACACAGGCGGGCTATCCATCAAACCATCGGCATCCATGTCGTATATGAAAAGCGATATGGCCGGAGCAGCCGCGGTTCTTGGCGCGTTTGAAGCCGCAGTGCGATTAAAACTACCAGTAAAACTTATCGCAGCCATTCCGGTCACCGATAACCTTGTAGATGCCCTTTCCATAAAACCGGGCGACATCATCAACTCCCATAGCGGAAAAACGATAGAAGTACTCGATACCGATGCCGAAGGCCGGCTCATTTTAGCTGACGGGCTATCGTACCTTATCCAAAATTTCAAGCCCGACCATGTCATAGATATGGCTACCCTGACCGGTGCAACTGTAAGAATGCTCGGGAAACACGCCGGCGGACTTTTCGCAAACAACGAGTCTCTTGCTAACGGTTTGGAGGAAGCAGGCCATGAGTCTGGCGAGAAACTATGGCGCCTGCCATTATGGGAACAATACGCCGACGACCTGAAAAGCGACACCGCAGATGTAAAAAACCTGAGCAGGAGTCCCGTTGCAGGAGCCATTTTCGCGGCTAAATTTCTCGAAACCTTTATCCACGACCATCCATCATGGGCGCACCTCGATATCGCCGGCATGTGTTTTGGGGATACCGAATTCGGCAAAGACAAAAACAGCACCGGCTACGGCGTTCGATTGATCGTACAGTTTTTGTCAGCGCTGAGTGCAAAATAAAATCCCCCTACAAATAAAATTAGCTTGCAGTCTAACTGTAGATTCCTGACTTTATGGAATTAACGTGCAGAGCCATCAACAAAAATAATATCTATGA
This sequence comes from Balneolales bacterium, assembly GCA_007125355.1. GTDB lineage: Bacteria > Bacteroidota > Rhodothermia > Balneolales > Cyclonatronaceae > SLDG01. The sequence continues at coordinate 4,769 of SLDG01000298.1, forward strand.
AAAAGCCCCTCACCTTCTTGTGTATCTCCTGTTATTTTAAGGGAGAAGATTTCCTGCGTTCCTGTAAAAAGGAAGGCAACAGAGTTTTTTTACTCACCAAAGAAAGCCTAAAAGACGCCGAATGGCCCCGCGATTCTGTGGATGAATTCTTCTACATGGAAAAAGAAGAAAACACCCCTGAGAATATCGGAAATATCATCAAGGGAGTAGCGTGGTTGATGAAAGAGCGTAAAATTGATGTGGTCGTTGCCTTAGATGATTTCGATGTCGAAAAAGCCGCGGCTATTCGTGAGCAATTCCGAATTCCCGGTATGGGACAAACAACCGCGCGTTATTTCCGTGATAAACTGGCAATGCGCATGAAAGCCGACGAGGCAGGAATTCCGGTACCGGCTTTTTCTCCGCTTTTTAACAACGATGAAATCAACCATTTTGCAGATACTATTCCGGCTCCATGGGTGGTAAAACCGCGTTCTGAGGCTTCGGCTATGGGTATCAAAAAAGTGCACAGCAAACACGAACTTTGGCGGGTTGTTGACCAACTAGGCGATGAGCGTCATGGTTTTCTTGTTGAGCAATTCAAACCGGGAGATGTCTATCACGTAGATTCAATCACATTCGACAGTAAAGTAAAGTTTTCGCAGGTTTCTGCTTATCTGACCACCCCATTTGAGGTCGCTCACGGCGCTGGAGTATTCCGTTCAGTTACCTGTGATTACGACAGCAAAGAAACCAAAGCATTGAAAAAACTGAACAAAGACGTGATGGCGGCTTTTGGGATGAAACAAAGTGCATCTCACACAGAATTTATTCGCTGCCACGATGATGGCGTGTTCTATTTCCTCGAAACCTCTTCCAGAGTTGGGGGTGCACATTTGGCTGAAATGGTTGAAACGGCATCAGGCATAAATTTATGGTCAGAATGGGCACGTGTTGAAACAGCAGCCGCCCTGAAATCGAATTTCGATTTACCAAAACCAACACAAAAACACGCGGGGATAATGGTATCACTGGCACGCATGGAGAATCCTGACCAATCGGTATTCAATGCGCCCGAGGTAGTATGGAAAATAAACAAAAAACACCACGTTGGGGTAATTGCAGCATCTGATGACCGCGGGAAAATTCTAAATCTGCTGGATGAATATGTCGAAATCGTTTTCAGGGAATTCCACGCATCGGCACCGATGCCGGATAAACCAACGGGGATGGAATAAAAAAAATTGGAATTGGTTGCGTTTTGGCCACCGTAGGGGCGCAAGGTTTTGCGCCCCTACAGTCTGCAATAAACGCATAAATATAATTTATTTAACCATTTGCATCGACATTATGATTCCCAAAATTCATCCCATTTTTTTCGATAACGTTATCTGAAAATCCTTGTATTGGGCGTTGTATTTGGCCTCAATTACGCTGAAACCATTGTTCAATCCCATAATTAACATTCCTTTATTCATATTGGGGAATGTGTCATATTGAAAATCTGTGTAACCTAATAACCGTGATGCATCCATCATTTCATCCAGCATTTTTTTTGCCAGTCCCATTCGCCTGTAATTTGGCAAAACACCACCCTTGGCAGAATAAAAAATGCCGTTTCGTTTACCGTATCCAACCTTAAAACCAATCGTAATATCCTTTATACACGCCCTCAGGACAATAAGGTCACTGTGACTTGTGGTATTTATAATCCGTTCCTCGTTAAAAATAAACCTATTCACAGGTTTTATAAGATCAATTTGATCTTTCTTTAAAAACTCAATTTCTATTTCAGTAGTACTAATCTCCATTCGAATGAACTCGTACTTATAATACTTGTAGTTCGTTAACAACCCTTAAAATACAGGGTTTGCTCATATAAGACGTCTAAAAAATGAACATAACGTTTAAGTATTATGTTCGGTTCATGAAAAATTAATACCTTTGGCTAAAATTGAACAAAATTCACATTCAGGATACCATTCTGCAAAAGCTCTGAGAAACAACAAAATATGATGAAAAACACATTATTAGCGTTGGTTTTAATTTCAGTTTTATTTTTTTGGGGATGTCAACCGCATTCGCATAAAACCATTATCCATAACGTAAACGGCTACACATTAAACGAATCCGGAGAATTAATTCAGTTCACGGCCCTCGTATTTCAGGATGGTAAAGTGCTCACTACGGGTCGAGAAGAATTGCTCGAAGAGTTTCCCCGTGGAGTACACATTGATTACGAAGGCAAAACGATGATTCCCGGAATCATTGATGCTCACGCTCATGTTATGGGATTGGGTGAATCTTTGCTTCGTGTAAATCTTATGGGTATTGAAACACTGGATGAAACCCTGGAAGAAATTAAACGCTTTGCCGATGAAAACGAAAGTTTGGCCTGGATAACCGGCCGCGGCTGGAATCAGGTTTTATGGCCTGAGAACGAATTCCCCACAGCAGCAGATATCGACAGAGTGGTTTCCGACCGCCCGGTTTACCTGCGCCGTGTAGATGGCCACGCGGCTTGGGTGAACAGCCTTGCTCTTGAAAAAGCTGGAATCGATCACACTACAGAAGACCCGCAAGGTGGCGCCATAATTAAAGATGAGGATGGAAATCCCTCTGGCATCCTCATTGACAGAGCCATGTATCTTGTCGATGCCTTAATTCCCGAGCCTGATGACAACGAAAGACGGCTGGCTCTGGATTTGGCACTCGAATCAATAGCTGCACATGGTATTACAAGTATCCATGATGCCGGTGTAAGTACCGACGCTTTCCGTATTTTCCGCGATTATGCGAACAGAAACTGGCTCACAACCCGTATATACGGCATGATTGGCGGTTCAGATGAAACATTCGACGAGCTTGCCAAAGACGGGCCTTTTTTCTCAGACGATGATATGCTCACTTTGCGCAGCGTTAAGTTATATTCAGATGGTGCGCTTGGCAGTAGAGGTGCGGCGCTTAAAGAAGAATATTCTGATGACCCCGGTAATTATGGCCTTCTATTTGATACTGAAGAATCATTCTATCAGCAAATTACAAAAGTAGCCGACGCGGGATTTCAGGTTGGAATCCACGCTATCGGAGATAAAGCGAACCACGTAATTCTGAATGCTTTTGAGCGCAGAAAAGCCGATGTGGGCGATGAAGGGTTGCGCCACAGAATTGAACATTCACAAATTGTAAGTGTCGATGAAATCCCGCGTTTTGCCGAATTGGGGATTATCGCTTCCATGCAGCCTGTTCATGCAAGCAGTGACCTGAATATGGCCGAAGACCGCGTTGGCCCCAACAGAATAATGGGTGGCTACGCATGGCGTACATTCCTCGATGCCGGTGTGGTAATTGCTTCCGGATCGGATTTTCCGGTGGAGTTTGTGAATCCGTTTTACGGATTTCATGCCGGCATTAACAGAACCGACCTTTCAGGAAATCCTGAGGGTGGCTGGTACCCTGAACTTGCCATGAGCCGGACAGAAACTTTCCGTTCATTCACACTCGATGCAGCCTATGCCGCGCATCAGGATGATGTTCTTGGTACACTCGAACCGGGCAAATGGGCAGATTTTGTGATTATAGACCGCGATTTCTTCACCATCCCAAATGAAGAAATCATAAACATAAACGTGCTCGAAACCTGGGTTGCAGGTCAACGGGTGTTTTTACAAAGAGACTGACTTTCAAACATAATAAAAAGTGAACATTCGAATTCAACAATTTAACCCCACAGTAGGCGATCTCAAGGGAAATTCCGAAGCCATTTTTAATTTCTACAGAAATGCGGTTGAAGAAGACGTTGATTTAATGATTTTCCCGGAGCTGAGCCTATGCGGATATCCTCCCATGGATCTTTTAGAGCGGCGGGATTTTATTGAAGCGTGTGAGGAGTATTATCAGTCTTTGGCTAAGAAAACATCAAATACTACCTTAATAATTGGCGCTCCTGTAAAAAACACTACCAAAAACGGGCGGCCATTGTATAATTCCGCGATTGTAATGCAACATGGTGCAATTTCCGCCATCGTTCATAAAACGCTGCTTCCGACCTACGATGTTTTTGATGAATTCCGATACTTCGAACCAAACACCAGATTTGAGCCGATAACAATCAATGGCAGAATTTTTGGTATTACTATTTGTGAAGACCTTTGGAATAACCAAAATGAAATTGAATACCACAAATATGATATAAATCCTGCCGAAAAGCTCAAACATGCGGGGGCTGAATGTATCATTAATATTTCGGCATCTCCCTTTACAAAAAAGAAACCTGAACTTAGGGTAAATATGCTGAAAGGCCATGCCCGCGCGCTCAACCTTCCCGTTGTTTATGCCAATCAAACCGGTGCGAATACCGAAATTCTGTTCGATGGCGACAGTATGGGAGTGAATCCTGATGGCGGTCTGGCAGCACGACAGGCACTTTTTGCGGAAACTTATGCTGACCTTGAGTTTACCAGTAACACACTCCAATCCAGAAATCAGCAGAATGCAAAAAACGAAGACATCTCTAACGAAGAGCGTATTTTTCAGGCACTTGTAACGGGTTTGAGAGATTATGTAAAAAAAACCGGAATCAGCGAAGATGTGGTTTTGGGATTAAGCGGTGGTATCGACTCGGCACTTACAGCGGTCATTGCTGCTGAAGCTCTCGGAAGTAACCATGTACACGGAATCACAATGCCGTCTGAGTTTTCATCTACGGGAAGCGTGTCTGATTCAGAGAAACTTGCCACAAATCTGGGAATTGATTTCGACACATTGCCTATTGGCAGTATTTACGACAGTTTCAGCGAAGTACTCAAAGCCCGTTTCGAAGGCACTGAATTTGGCGTAGCTGAAGAAAACCTGCAAAGCCGTTCACGCGGCGTTTTACTGATGGCGCTCTCTAATAAATTCGGATGGCTGCTACTCAATACCGGTAATAAATCTGAATTAGCAGTCGGATACTGCACCCTCTACGGCGATATGGCAGGTGGATTATCCATCCTCGCAGATGTGTACAAAACAGAAGTCTTCGCAATCTGCCGCTGGCTTAACGACAGTTATTACAAGATAGAAGTCATCCCCGAATCAATAATCACCAAACCGCCAAGCGCTGAACTGCGTCCGGATCAAAAAGATACCGACTCACTGCCTGAATATGATGTTTTAGACCATATCCTGTATAAATACATTGAAGAACAGGCGTCGAAAAAAGAAATTATTGAAGAGATAGGAGATCAACATCTCGTGAAAAGAGTGTTGCGAATGGTTGATTTAAATGAATATAAGAGACGCCAATCAGCTCCCGGACTCCGGGTTTCAGCCAAAGCTTTCGGTGTGGGCCGCCGCCTGCCTATTGTACAAAAATGGACTGAGCAAGAATAATAGCATTACAACGCCGTTAATTAGCCAATATCTGCAGATTTGTGTATATTTATAAGTTATTCAATCTTTATTCACCAAATTTCTCCAACCTTCATTTATGAGATTAGTTCTTTCAGCCCTGCTGGTTTTACTTCTGTCATCAAGCGCTTACACACAATCATCTGTGTCTTTCGAGGAACTTCCGCTTCCAGAATTTGAGCTGCCATTTGATAATCCCCTAACTAAAGACCGAAGCCATACGTTACCCGCTCCCGGCGCTTTTTCCGATGACCCTTCTGAAAGGGATATTTTAAGGCGGGTTGCAGATATTAAACGCGCTACTTTGCTAACAATTGAGGCGCAGCTTGATGATGATCTCGTGGCTGCAGAAGAACACATTACAAATGCCCTTTTGGGAATTCAGCATTTGCTTGAAGACCACCCTGATATTGAATCAAGCCGAAGATTTAATGAAGTGTACCGCTCTGTTATAGCTGAATATCATGAACTTTACGGGATTACCGGCCCTGTTATGCTAACCGAGGGTGATATTTTTGATATTAGAGAAGAAATGTTTGCTCATGATGAATGGTTTAACGGAAATGGCTTCAGCCTGCCCGAAAGTGTTGAAGAAGACCGTTTTGATGTACCTCTAATTATTAACCGACAGGTAAATAACCACATCCACTTCCTCACCCAAAGGCGTCCGGGTACGATGCGTGCATGGTTAGACCGCTCAACCTACTACTTCCCCATGATGAAGAGAATTTTTGAGGAAGAAAACGTACCTCTTGAACTCATCCACCTTTCAATGATAGAAAGTGGATTGGTACCAGTGGCAAGAAGCCATGCCCGCGCTGTTGGTTTGTGGCAGTTTATTTATGCAACAGGTGCCGCCTACGGACTTGAAGTAAACTGGTGGATTGATGAACGCAGAGACCCAGAAAAGTCAACACGAGCTGCGGCGCGACATTTACGTGATTTGTATGAAATTTGGGGGGATTGGCATCTTGCGCTGGCCGGCTATAATGTGAGTCCGAGAGCATTAAGAAGAGCCATCAACCGTTCTGACGGTATTGTAGATTATTGGCATATTTATCCCCACCTGCCGAGAGAAACACGAGGTTATGTACCGGGATTTATTGCTGCAACGCTCATTGCTCTAAATCCTGAGGATTTTGGTTTCGAAAGGCCTGTGGGAGAGCGAGTTTATGAATACGATATTGTTGAAATATCTGGTTCTGTTAATCTGGATGTATTAGCTGATTTTGCCGGAATAACCACTCAGGAACTAAGAAACTTAAACCCTGAATTACTGCGTTTTGCAACTCCTCCGGGGCCAAAACCCTATCCTCTTAAAATCCCCAAAGGAAACAAAGATACGTTTATTGCCGCATACGAAAATATGCCGGAAAGCATGAGACAAACACTGGTTATTCATTCCGTTAGCCGCGGGGAATCTTTAGGCCTTATCGCCAACAGATACGGTGTTTCCATAAGAGCATTATACGGAGCTAATGAAAACCTGTCTTCTTTGATTCATCCGGGCCAGGAGATAATAATTCCTGTGCCGGGCGGGTCCAATGTTGCTATTTCTCCGGACAACCCATCCCGTGCCAGAGAGGCACGTACGTTATCCTCCTCAGCCGGCTCACGAGGTACAGCTCAGCCATCTCCGGCAGGTACCGTCCCCATAACGTATACCGTTCGGTCTGGTGATACCGTTGGGCATATTGCAGAATGGTTTAATACACAGGCTTGGAGAGTTCGCTCATGGAACAATATTGGCAACACCATACGTGTAGGGCAGCGGCTTACATTGCATGTACCGGCATCTCAAAGAGACTATTTCGCTCAGGTTACTAATATGAACAGAAGCCAAAAGCAACAAATGATGAGAGAAAGAAGGGGCTCTGGAATTCCGCAAAATCAGGTAGCTGAGGCTGGTTCTGTAATCACATACGTTGTGCAACGAAATGATAACCTCAGCGATATCGCACGGGCTCATAATACCACCGTGAATGCCATCATGAAACTTAATAACCTCAATAGTTCACTCATAAGAGTCGGACAGCGCCTTCAAATACAAGTAGGTGGATAAACTCAAAATACATGTTATTTTTAAAAAAGCGTCGTTTTCTAATTCTCACAGCAGTACTCGGAATCTTTTTAATCGGGTTCATTTCTTCCAAAGATCCGTTTTTTGAAATAAAAAAGAATTTTACGCTTTTTAGCGAGGTCATAAATGAAGTCAACGACTTGTATGTAGTGCCGGTAAGTCCGGAGCGGGTTATCAGAAGAGGCATAAATGCCATGCTGGAAGAACTTGATCCCTACACGGTTTTGATTGATGAGGCCGACACGCAGGAGATTGATTTTATGACCACCGGCCGATACGCGGGCGTTGGTATAGAAGCAGGCGCCAGGAATGGTGAGCTGGTGGTGATTGCTCCCATTGACGGATATGCTGCCGCCAGAGCGGGTATCAGAGCCGGTGATATTATCCGTAAAGTTAATGGAATTGATGCTTCTGAGCTTAGTCCGGAAGATTTAAACAACACATTGCGTGGCGAGCCCGGTTCAATGGTTACTTTGGTAGTGGAGCGCATCGGAGCAGACGACCCATTAGCATTTGAACTTGAGAGAGAACGAATTGAGATTAAAAATGTATCGTTTTTTGATTTTGCAGATGATGACAACACCATAGCTTATATATCTCTGAGTCGATTCAGCCAAAATGCAGGCTTTGAAGTCAGGCAGGCAATAGATTCGCTTTCTCGCTCATCTAATGTTGAAGGCCTCATCCTCGATTTACGAAATAATCCCGGCGGGTTGCTTACAGAAGCTGTTAGAATTGTAGATTTATTTTTGCCCGCTGATGAAAAAGTGGTCTCTACAAGAGGACAAAACAGGCAATCGCGGCAGGTTTTCAGAACAGAACAGGCTGCTGTTTTTGAGGATATTCCTGTTGTAATTTTACAAAATCGTGGCAGCGCGAGTTCCTCTGAGATTGTGGCCGGCGCTTTGCAGGATCATGACCGTGCGGTAATTCTCGGCGAGCAAAGTTTTGGCAAAGGGTTGGTTCAGATTATTCGTCCGCTTTCGTATGGGGTCGCTTTAAAAGTAACGTCTTCGAATTACTTCATCCCAAGCGGTCGTTCTATTCAAACCGTAGATTACGGGACTAGCGATTCGGATGATTCAGGAGTTGAATTTTTCACCCAAAATGGCCGGCCTGTTTTAGAAGCTACAGGAATTATTCCAGACATAGAATTTGACCACACTCCTGAAAATGCGCTTGAGATAGCTTTACTAAGAGAAAATTCATATTTCTTCTTCGCCAATGAGTTCGTTTCGAGAAACGACCGTTTTGATTTGGACTCGAATCAATTATTCAGAGAATTCAGAAGCTGGCTCGATGAAACTGATTTCAGCTGGAAAATGCGATCTGAGAGAGTGTTGGATGATTTTGAAAGCCGCTTACTTGCTGAAGCTGGAAATACCGGATCTGTAGAAACGGAACTCAACAGGATACGTACCGAAATGGAATCTATGAGAGCGTCTCAGTTTAATGAAAGCAGGGAAACCATCCTTAGGGAACTTGATCTTGAGCTGACCTCAAGATTTGACGGAACTACCGGAAGACAAAGACGCAACTTGCAACTGGATCCGGTTTTATTGAATGCCATTGAGATTTTGAAAGATTCAGAATCCTACAATAAAATTCTCAGTCCCAATGATTGAAACCAAGGCTGATTTACATATCCACACCACAGCTTCAGATGGCAAGTACACTCCTGAGGAAGTCATTGCATTGGCAGCCAAAGCCGGACTTAAAGCCGTTTCCATAACCGATCACGATACGTATGATGGATATTTCAAAGCCAATGCCGCCGGTACCGACCTTGGTGTTGAAGTGATCACCGGCATTGAAATTACAGCCGACTACAATGGCAGAGAATGCCATATTTTAGGTTATGGATTTGAAACGGGTAACCCGGAGTTCAAGCAGTTTATTCTTGCCCAAAAAAGAAGACGGTACCTGAGGGCAAAAAAGATGCTGGCAAATCTGCAAAAGTCAGGTTTTGATATTTCTATTGATGAGATTTTCGCCGAATATGGAACTATGAATATCAGTCGAAATCATATAGCCGGCTTGATGGTAAAAAAAGGATTTGTTACCAATACAAATGATGTTTTTGCAAAGTGGCTAGGAAATGAGGGTCCGGCTTATTTTAAAATTGAATATGAATCTGCGGCAAACGTCATTAAAATCATCCAAAATACAGGCGGGGTAGCCGTATTGGCACATCCCGGGCTGAACTTTCTGACTGAAGACGTTGAATATTTTATAGGAAATGGTATTAACGGGATTGAATGCATCCACCCCAGCCATAACTATGAGTTACAAAAAAGATACAGAGAAATTTGCCTGTCTAACGGGCTTTTAGAAACCGGGGGCAGTGATTTCCATGGATATAAAAGTCACGACCACGTAAATTTCGGTACGGTAGTGGTCGATTACAGCAAGGCAATACAGTTAAAAAATGGCCTGGCAGAAGTAACTAATTAAAATTAAAAAAACAGTATTTATTATGGCAGCTCAAGTAATTGAAGGTTTATTTAACGAAAAAAGCGGACGCTACGGTATCGTGGTTTCCCGCTGGAATAGTTTTATCACCGAAAAACTTAAGGAAGGTGCGATTGATGCACTGCGCAAGCACGGCTACGGCGAAGACAGCGTTACTGTCGCCTACTGTCCGGGTTCTTATGAACTGCCATTGACCGCGCAAACAATGGCAGAAACCGGCAAATTTGACGCCATAATTGCAATTGGCACCGTAATTCGCGGAGCAACCGCTCATTTCGATTATGTTTGTAGCGCAGCCAACAGTGGCATACTTCAGGCTAACCTGAAAACCGGGATTCCTGTGATTTTTGGAGTACTCACTACCGACACTATCGAGCAGGCAGTTGAGCGCGCCGGTACAAAAGCCGGAAACAAAGGTGAGGAAGCTGCCCTTAGCGCTATAGAAATGGTTTCGGTTTTGAAGCAGGTTAAGGCGATGAAGTAGGTGTTTAGGGCTGAAAGCTCAAAAGCTCAAAGTCGGAAGCTGTCATTTCGAGGGTACATTGTTGCTATTGTTGATAGATTAATCAAATGCTTTGAATCTTCATTTACCAAAGCATACCCGATAAATCTCCCAACTCAACTTTGGCAAAATTGATGCGAGGTCCCTTTGCGAGATTTCTCTCGCATACTTTGGTTTAGAGAGAGTAGAGATTGCAAAAATTGAATTGCCTTTTATGTGATCCTGCGTTCGGTATGATATGCTATTGCATTCACTTCCACTACTCCTCGCCTTCGCATCGTAATGGTTCAAATAATACCTATATCTATCAAAACCAATGATAACTCTATTGGTAAAGGAATATATAATTTCGTAATTTTATGAGATTAGCACATAATGATATTCAATTTTGGAAAAAATCGAACTTACTGACAAAAAGCAGTCTAAGGAAGACATCCTTAAGCAGTCTTTATTAAGACAGCGGGGGCAGATACCTAAGCATATTGCAATAATTATGGATGGTAACGGACGCTGGGCCAAAGCTAACGGCAAGCTCAGGATTCAGGGGCATAAAGCCGGTGTTGATTCTGTTCGCGATACCATCGAATCTTGTGCTCAGCTTGGTGTCGAACATCTCACATTATATGCCTTCTCAACCGAAAACTGGCGCAGGCCTAAGGCTGAAATTAGTGCTCTAATGAAATTGCTCATTCAAACGCTGCGTAAAGAAACACAGCGATTGAATGATAACGACATCAGGCTTAATGCTATTGGTGAGTTAACAAAACTGCCGAAAATTTGTTACAAAGAGTTGCAGGAATCCATGAAACTTACTGCAGGTAACGAGCGGATGGTGGTTACACTGGCTCTGAGCTACTCCGGCAGATGGGACATAAATCAGGCCATGATTTCCATCGCTCAGAAAATCCAGTCAGGCGAACTTTCAGCTGACAGTATCAATCAGGATGTTATAAACGAACACCTTGCAACTGCAGAAATGCCTGATCCCGATTTACTTATAAGAACCGGAGGTGAGTTCAGAATAAGCAATTTTCTGCTTTGGCAGACTGCTTATACAGAATTTTATATCACAAATAAATATTGGCCTGAGTTCAGAAGAGGCGACATTTACGAAGCAATAGAGGCTTACCAAAGCCGTGAAAGGCGATTTGGCATGATTTCTGAACAAATTTATAATCAGAAAAAAGAAAATGCCGGTGTAACCGTTTAGTATATGTTACGAGGCAATCTATTTAAGCCTAATCCTTCAGGACAAACAAAAATTAATCATTATATCATAAATTTTAGCGTGTTATCAGTTTTTCAAAAAGCAGCCTTTGGGCTGTTTCTGTTATTGCCCCTTATTCTAACCATTGAACCGGTTCAAGCTCAGATAACCGGTTTTCCAAATCCGGCAGAAACCATTCCCAGAGAATTTCAGATAGCAAATATTGAAGTTTCAGGAGAAGAAACCCGAAGTGCCAATATGATTATTGCCACATCCGGACTCCAGGTTGGCGAGCGTATAATGATTCCGGGTCCCGAAATTGGTGAGGCCATAAAAAGACTTTTCCGCACCGGGCTTTTTTCCGATGTTCAAATTTTGGAAACCAGCCGCAGAGCCGGGCAAATTAATCTCCTCATTCAAGTTAGAGAACAGCCAAGGCTCGATAGTTTCGAAATCGTTGGCCCCCGCCGTTCTGAAAGACGCGACCTTAGGGATATGTTGCCATTAATACCTGGTTTTGCAGTTACAGATGCTACTAAATCTCAGTCAGTAAACATTATAAAACGCTATTTCAGAGATAAAGGATATCGCTTCACAGAAGTAGATATTATTGAAACAGAACGTGATGAACTTCGAAATACAGTACGCTTAAAATTCGATATTGATCGAGGTGAGCGCATTCAAATTAGAGAAATTGTATTTGAGGGGAATGATAATTTCAGTGATGCACGCCTTAGAAGGCAGCTTAAAACTATAAAACGTACCACCTTTTGGCGCTCCTTGACTCGCCAAACTTTCAACAGAGCAGATTTTGCCGAAGCCAAAGAAAATCTCGGAAACTTTTATCGCCGAAATGGTTTTAGAGATTTTCGAATTGTTCAGGATTCCGTTTATGTATTTGACCACAGAAGAAACAGACAAGGCATTGGCGTATTCATGGAGCTTTATGAAGGGCCTCAATACTTCGTCCGCAATATTACTTTCGACGGAAATACTGTTCATTCTGATGAAAAATTGCTTCAAGCCCTTGATTTTGAAAAAGGAGATGTTTTTGATGAAGAGCGTTTCAGAGAAAATATCGGGGGAAATCGTGCCAACACTGACATTTTCGCGCTCTACTATGATATCGGGTATGTCTTTTTAGATGTACAAGATGAAATTACAGTAGTCGGGCGGGATTCACTCGACATCCACATACAAATTGTTGAAGATGAAAAAGCAACAATCAGGCTCGTGGAATTCATGGGGAACACCAAAACACACGACCACGTAGTACGCAGAAACCTCAGAAGCTTACCCGGCGCTTACTTTAGCCGAAGCCTGATTCAAAGGTCAATGAGGGAGCTTGCACAGCTCGGGTATTTCAATCCTCAAAACATATTACCGGATATTGAACCTAATTTTGAAGA